>CAZEQP010000125.1:0-7666 GCA_964514345.1 uncultured Candidatus Obscuribacterales bacterium | reverse complement strand
GCCTATCTTTGAGGATTTTATTGGTGGCAAACAAATCGTGCACCACTTTGTCCGAATCTATCACAGGAATGCCCATCTCGGTCAAAATGTGTCCTACAGCGGATTTTCCCGATCCAATGGTTCCGGTTATTCCGATAACGAAAGGCTTGGACAACTTTTTTTGCTCCTCTAAAAAGTGTTTTCTTTTGAATTCATCAGTCTATTCTCTACTTTGCTCAAGAAATTCTGGGCCAAATTCAAGCTGTATTTTGATACCGGCGGTAATACCTTAAGTGCCAGCTCACAGTTTGAATCGTCTTTGATGCGGAAGCAAAGGACATAAGAAATTTGTTTTTTTGTTTCGGAAACATTGTCCGGAACTTCAATAAGCATATGTCCGGCTGAAATATAATCTGTGCAGGTTTGATAATTCAACTCAGAGCTTTGATTGATAAGAGCGGTGATTAAGTCGGAAGTTCCGCCCGGATACGACTTTAACATGATTGATTTGTCGGGTGACGACGAAAATAAGAGTAAAGCGTGATTGCGCCAGGAAAGCGGTTTTTTGACGATTGGCACTACGGCAGGAAGTGATGTGGGAGTCTGCTCGGCGGGAAGAAGAACTTCCCCCTCCGGAATAACGGGAAGTACATTGCCGGCAGGAAGTGGAAGGGTAAAAGAGTAAGAATATTCTTTTGAGGATGTTTCCGGATTGTCACTGGAATCCGCTACCGGAGCGATTTTTGGAGCTGATTTTGGGGAGGTATCCCGCTTTTTAATTTCAGGAGCAGGGGAAGGAGTGACGCTTTTTTCTTCCAGATCCAGATCAGCCACTGCATATAGTGGCGGTACCCGGATGCTTCCGAAAAGTAACATTAAAACTATTATTCTAAGTAATTGATTCGGCATCAATTAATAGTCTATTTCAAAAAATCGGTTGACAGCAAAATGACTGTTTATTTATGATCAAATTGTCTCGGTCTTGGGCAATTCTAAAGCAATAAAGTTTTGTCCTACAAGAATCGAGTAATAGGAGAACCCGCTCGACCCGCTGACGTATGCCTATGTCCTTTTAGTATCTAAGAGAGTTAGGAAACGGGAAAGTGGTAAGGTGGTTCCCCGCCCTGGTAAAACCGGGTCAAAACTCGCTTATCAGTCCCTGGACTGAGACCCAATTTTAAACATGCCAAATAACAAACAGTTGCTACGCTTGCCGGACCTGGCCGGCACCGACGCGCTTGCCGAGGCGCTGGCCCAGTCTGTTGGAGATAAGGCAGTCATTTGTTTGTCCGGAAATTTGGGGACAGGAAAAACTCGTCTGGTCAAAGCTACTGGAAAGTCGCTTGGTATCCTGGAGGTAATTTCGAGTCCTACGTTCAGTGTATTAAACGAATACGAAAGCGGGCGCCTGCCTTTTTATCATTTCGATTTTTATCGTCTGGGCGAAAACCTTATGGCGACAGGCTCTTCGCTTGATACTCTGGCGCTTGAAGTATCTGAAATACTGAATCAGCCGAGAGTACTGGCTATGATCGAGTGGCCTGAATATTTTTCTATAGATGGAAAGAACTTTTTTGAGCCTATCGATCGTTTAGACATAAAACTGATTATGGGACTCGAAGAAGAAAGAATCGCCGAAATCAAGTCCTGTGGCTCTGATTCAGATTTGATATTTACCAGACTGCTTAACACTTTGTTTAAAGATGAAAAAACAAAGGAAAAATATCGTCTTGAAGAAACGGGCTGAGAAAATTCACCCTTATAAGGAAGGGGGCCGGGTACAGATGATATATATAGTTTTATCTTTATATAGTGTGACCGTGTTATAGTAATCGCTCCTTCGGATATCTTGACAGCAATCAGGAACTAAAAAAAGCATGCCAAAATCACTAGTAATCGTTGAGTCTCCCGCTAAGGCTAAAACCATAAGCCGCATTTTGGGTCGCGACTATCAAGTCAAAGCCAGCGTGGGTCACGTTCGTGACTTGCCCCGCAATCGCCTGGGCGTGAACGTGAGAAAAAACTTTGAACCTCAATATGAAATATTGAGAGAAAAAGAACCTATCGTGGCTGAACTGAAAGAAGCGGCAAGCGAAGCTGACAAAGTTTATCTGGCGCCTGACCCTGACCGTGAAGGTGAAGCCATTGCCTGGCATCTTTCCGAATTGCTCAATTTGCCCAAAAACAAATTGCATAGAATAGAATTCAACGAAATTACAAAAGAGGCTGTTGTTGCTGCACTCAAGTCTCCGCGTCAAATTGACAAAAGACTGGTCGACGCTCAGCAAGCAAGACGCGTGCTTGACAGGCTTGTGGGTTACAAAATAAGCCCATTGCTCTGGAGAAAAGTGAACGGACGTTCGGCCGGACGCGTGCAATCAGTGGCTGTCAGACTTATATGCGAACGTGAAGTGGATGTTGTCGCTTTCAATCCGGTTGAATACTGGTCTGTGAAAGCTCAACTACATAAGTCCAAATCCAAAAAGACGTTCACCACATCACTGGTTGAGTGGAAAGGCAAAAGAGTAATTGCCGCTTCAGATAAAGCCGGACCGAAAACAATTGTCATTGAAAATCAAAAGATGGCCAATGAAATCGTCAAAACAGTCAAAGACGGCGAGTTCAAAGTTTCATCGGTGAAAGACAAGGCGAGCACACGCAAACCGCAAGCGCCTTTCATAACATCCACCATGCAGCGCGAAGCCGCCAACCATATCGGCTTTCCTGTGAAAAAGACCATGCAAGTGGCTCAAACACTCTATGAAGGTATTGAGCTTGGTGCCGAAGGTCCTACCGGTCTCATCACTTATATGCGTACAGATTCGACCCGTGTGGCTCAGCAAGCTCAAGATGAAGCGATGGCTTTCATCAAGCAAAAATTCGGCAAGCAATATTTGCCTGAAACTCCCTGGGTTTACGTGTCCAGAGCCAAAGGAGTGCAGGACGCTCACGAAGCGATAAGACCTACTTATCCTGACAAAACACCGGAGAGAGTGAAGAGCTATCTGAGCTCAGATCAGTACAAACTGTACAAACTTATCTGGGAAAGATTCATAGCAAGCCAGATGGCAGCCGCCGAGCTGATCACAAAAACTGTTGAAATAAAATGCGGTGAAGCGGTATTTCGTGCTTCGGCCACATCAAGAAAATTCGACGGTTTCCTTACTGTTTACGACCGCTTGCAACAGCAAGAAACAGATGGTGAGGAAGGCGGAGTAAATGATGAGGCCATCAACCTGCCTGAAATGGAAAAAGGTGAAGAACTGAAATTGGCTGAAATCAAGCCTGATCAACACTTCACCCAGCCGCCGCCCCGAGATAGTGAAGCCAGTCTTGTACGCACCCTGGAAGAGCTGGGTATCGGCAGACCTTCAACTTATGCCGCTACAGTGGCTACGATAATCGACAGAAAATATGTCGAGCGCGACAAAAAGACCTTAATGCCCACCAAGCTTGGTCAGGCTGTAAACGGACTTCTGGTCGAGCATTTCGGAGATGTAGTCGATGTCGGATTTACGGCAGACATGGAATCAAAACTTGACCGCATTGAAGAAGACAAAGTTGACTGGCACGGCATGCTTAAAGAGTTCTACAAGCCTTTTGGCGAAACTCTGAAAAAAGCGGAAGAGAACATGAACAAAGTTCTCATCCTCTCAGACCAGCAGTGCCCCAATTGCGGACAACCCATGGCTATTCGTTCTTCCAGATTCGGTCAATTCCTCGGTTGCGCCGGATATCCGGAATGCAAAACCAAAATTGCCTTGACCAAAGACGGCAAGCCGGTTCCGGAAGACAGACCGTCTGAGGAAAAGTGCAACACGTGTTCAAGCCCCATGATTATCCGGTATGGGAGATATGGCGACTATCTGGCTTGCAGCGCCGAAGAGTGCAAAGAGCAACGCCCCATTCTCAAAACGACTGGTGTGGATTGCCCGCGCTCAGATTGCAGCGGTGTGATTGTTGAGAAAAAATCTCGCCATGGAAAAATCTTCTATGGATGCAGTGCTTATGCTCAGAACAAGTGCACTTCAGCCTACTGGTACCCGCCTTTGCTGACGGGTGGACCGAAAAACGGAAATCGTTGTCCGAAATGCGAAAAACTCTTGATTTTCAAGAAGCTGAAACGCGGTGATCAGATTCAATGTTCCGGTCAGGAATGTGATTTCAGTCAACTGGCAACCGGGCAGGAAACCTACGCTTAAAAGCAGTCGTAGCCAGAGCCACAAAATTAAGTAATGCTTTATGGCGCAGAGGCTTATCGCCCCTCGACATCGCCTCTTGTTTTGTCTGCTAAAACATCTGCGCTATACAACTGTAAGTCAGGAAAATGGCTACAGGATACGCACTCAAGTATCGGCAGGAGATGTCAGGCAAAATATATATAGTCGGCAAAACACCTGTTAGGGCCTAGTTTTTAGCGAGAACTATTGACGGCGGCTGGTGTTAAAATATGGAAATATTGGATTCATAAGAATTCCGATATCAATGAAGAATCACGGGAGCGTTGAACAGAATGTTTGAAAGGTTCACAGAAAAAGCAATCAAAGTAATCATGCTTGCTCAAGAAGAAGCAAGACGGTTGGGTCACAATTTCGTTGGCACTGAGCAGATTTTGCTCGGTCTAATTGGAGAAGGAACCGGCATTGCTGCCAAGACGCTTAAATCAATGGGCGTAAATTTAAAAGATGCCCGAGTGGAAGTGGAAAAAATCATCGGACGTGGTTCCGGATTTGTGGCAGTGGAAATTCCTTTCACGCCGCGCGCCAAGCGAGTGCTTGAATTGTCCTGGGACGAAGCCAGACAACTCGGTCACAATTACATCGGAACAGAACATTTGTTGCTGGGTCTCATCCGTGAAGGAGAAGGTGTTGCAGCCAGAGTTTTGGAAAACCTTGGTGTAGACCTTACAAAAGTAAGAAGTCACGTAATAAGACTACTGGGTGAAAGTGGAGCAGCTGCAGGCGGCACAACAGCGGCGCCGAGCACCGGACGCTCCAAAACACCCACACTTGATGAATTCGGCGTCAACCTCACTCAAGCTGCGCAGGAAGGCAGATTGGACCCTGTGGTGGGACGTGAAAAAGAAATCGAGCGTGTGATTCAAATACTGGGACGCCGCACTAAAAACAATCCTGTGCTGATAGGTGAGCCCGGTGTTGGTAAAACAGCCATAGCCGAAGGTCTTTCAATTTGCATCGTCAACGGCGATGTCCCTGAAATTTTGGCAGATAGAAAAATCGTCATGCTCGACATCGGTTTGCTTGTCGCCGGAACCAAGTATCGCGGCGAATTTGAAGAGCGCCTAAAAAAAATCATGGATGAAATTCGCGGTGCAGGCAACGTCATGCTTGTAATTGACGAGCTTCATACATTGATTGGAGCTGGTGCTGCAGAAGGCGCCATCGACGCAGCCAATATACTGAAGCCGGCTCTGTCACGCGGCGAACTGCAATGTATCGGTGCCACTACCATGGACGAATACAGAAAGCACATCGAGCGCGATCCGGCTCTGGAACGTCGCTTCCAGCCTGTAATCATCGATCCGCCTTCTGTGGACGAGACCATCGAAATTTTGCGTGGTTTGAGACCCAAATATGAAGAGCACCACAGACTTATCATCAGTGACGACTCTATCGTGCAAGCGGCCAAACTTTCGGATCGTTATATAACCGACCGTTTCTTGCCGGATAAAGCGGTCGACCTGGTTGACGAAGCTTCATCCAGAGTGAGACTGAGAGCCAGTTCTCTGCCGCCTGAAGGCAAAGAAGTGGAGCGCGAATTGAGAAAAGTTCGTCGCGACAAAGAAATGGCTATCCGCAATCAAGAATTCGAAAAAGCGGCGGCATTGCGTGAGCAAGAAACCAAGCTTTCTGAAAAAATTCGTGAAATTCAGAATGCCTGGAAGAGCAAGCAAGAAACGGAAAAACCAGTGGTGACAGGTGAAGAAGTGGCTTATGTAGTCAGCGCCTGGACCGGAATTCCACTCTTGAAATTGACCGAAGCCGAATCTGAAAAATTGCTGCATATGGCTGATGTTCTCCACCAGCGTGTAATCGGTCAGAATGACGCAGTAGAAGCCGTTTGCAAGGCCATTCGCCGCGCCCGCGTGGGATTGAAAAACCCGGCCAGACCGATAGGAAGTTTCATATTCTCCGGACCGACAGGTGTGGGTAAAACCGAGCTGGCTAAAGCTCTGGCTGGATACTTCTTTGGTTCGGAAGATAATTTGATCCGTATCGACATGTCTGAATTTATGGAACATCACACAACCTCCAAGTTGATTGGTTCTCCTCCCGGTTATGTCGGCTATCAGGAAGGCGGACAACTGACAGAACAAGTGCGCAGAAAACCCTACAGCGTAGTGCTGTTTGATGAAATCGAAAAAGCGCACGGGGACGTTTTCAACGTACTTCTGCAAATTCTGGATGATGGTCGTTTGTCTGACAGCAAAGGCCGCACAGTCGACTTCAAAAACACAATCATCATCATGACCTCCAACGTCGGTGCTCAGTTTATTGATAAAACCGCACTGGCAATGGGCTTCCAGGTTAAAACAGAAGATGGTGAGCATGCTTCTCGTTACAAAGAAATAAGCGATCGAGTAATGGATTCGATGAAGAAAACATTCAGACCTGAATTCCTTAACCGTATCGATGAAATCATCGTGTTCCAGCAATTAACCCGCGAAGAAATCCGCCGCATCGTCGACCTGATGTCGGCTGATTTGCAAAGCCGCATCAAAGCTCAAGGTATGGAACTTGTAATTACTGATGAATGCAAAGATTTCATCGCCAAAGAAGGATACAATCCTTCTTACGGTGCGCGTCCACTGCGCAGAGCAATCCAGAGAAGACTGGAGGATGCTCTTGCAGAGCAGGTCTTGATGGGCAACTTCCGTGAAGGAGATACCATCAAAACAGTTATGGACAACGACAAAGTCATCTTTGATAAAACTTCAAGCGAGCACAAAGAAGAAAAGTCGGAAAAGTCCGGAAAGAACGGCAAGTCCAAAGCGGAAGAGAAAGACGAGAAGGATGAAAAGGTGGAGAAATCCGACAAATCGGACAAGTCCAAAAAATCCAAATCGGATGAAGAAGCAGAAGCTAAGAGCTAGTGCCTGAGCCTGATACAAGTGGACAGTTGCCTCTTCTGATTCCGGAAGGAGTCAGATACAACTGCCAGGGTTGCGGCAGATGTTGTTCCGGCTGGTCGGTAGGTATGACCGAGAATGATTATTCTCGAATTAAAGATATCGACTGGGGATCGCTTCATACTGAACTGGCTGACCGTGAGCTTTTCATTCACAGAGAAAAAGAGTTCAAGGAAGGAATCACTCTTTATCCGCATTTCACTAAACCCAGAGCGGATGGTACCTGTCCCTTTCTGATAGACAATTTGTGTTTCATCCATTCGCACACTAATGAAGAAACAAAGCCTGGCACCTGCCAGTTGTTTCCATACACTTTTGTGGAAACTCCCACCGGTGTTTATATGGGTTTGTCGCTGAACAGCATGGCGTCAGTGCGTAACATGGGCGAATTGCTCACCGATCAACGTGAAAAATTGATGGGTTATTTGATGAAGACCAAGACTTTCGTCAATGAAAAGGCTCAGGAAGCCGGTTCTGCCACACCCAAACAACTTGTGGCCAATCCCTACTCCGAAGTGATTTTGTCCGGTCAAACAA
>CAZEQP010000124.1:2971-7682 GCA_964514345.1 uncultured Candidatus Obscuribacterales bacterium | reverse complement strand
TAAAATCACCGTGTTTTTCAATAACACAAGTTTCCACACCGGCTCGGGCAAGCAGATAGCCGGCCATCAGGCCTGCCGGTCCGCCACCCACCACACAACAATTTGTTTTTATTTCGGCCATTATTTTATTCTCTTATACAAACTCAGTTTTTCTTGAACGCAGGATTTTTGTCATAAATTGAATCAGTGAATTTTTCTACCCTCTCAACAGCATCGTGATTGGTGCTGTTTTCGAGCACCGGAATGGCACGAGACAGTTCCTGGTGAAAAGCTTCTTTGTCCTTCAGTAAAACATCAATAGCCAGAATTTGCATTGTTGTTTCCGGTTTAATCATCGGACGCCTGGACAATTTTTCGCGGGCGGCTTTCAAGTCAGGATAATTAGCAAGCCAGGGCAACATAAACTCAGTAATAAACTCGGATACTTCTTTGCCCACTTGTGTTTCTGTTTCTTTTGAATAAGTCCAACCGCCCTCGATTTTGTAATGTTCGGGAAAATTGGGTCCGGCATTCATGGAAGAATCCCAAACTGTCAAATCAGGTGTGTTGAGATATTTTTTTCTTTCATAAGGCGCCACCATTTGCGCCACTGCCGGAAAGAGACGACCGAAATGAAAATAAAAATCGGCTTTGTTATTTGTTTGCACCGTTACTTCATCCATGAAATCATTTTTGTGTCTGGTGAAGCTGTGTGATTCGCTTTGATACTGGAAACCTGCCTTTTCCAGTTGAGGGCGAACCATGGCAATGACTTTGTCTCTGGTTACTTCCTTAACTGAAGCCTCTTCAATTACTTGATTTGTTTGGCTTGCATTTTTGTCGCCTTTTGAAGAGGTGCAGGAAGCAAGCTGAAGCAGAAGCGGAACACAAATAAGGAGCAAAATAAACTTGGTCTTGAACCCGGAGATTGACATTCTATGGCTGACTTAGCGAGGTCCGCCTCCGTCTTTTTTGCCGAAGATTTTAGCAAAAAGGCCGGCTATACCAATAACTATGAGTACAATAAATTTTTTGCCGGCAATTATAAGAGCCAGAAGCCACTTCCAGAGACCACCTAAAAGACCCATCTTCGCTGCGGCAGCCATGGCGCCGCCGCCCAGAATCAGTCCGGTCAAGCCGTAACCTGAAGCTTTGTCTTTGCCTTCTTGATATTCACCATATGTGTTGCCTTTGGTGAATTCGGTTTTGTCCAGGAGTGATTGTATTTTTGCTTTGTTTTCAGGAAATTTGGAAAGTGACGTCACCAGATTCATGGAGAGCACACCGCGTCTTCCCAAAATTCTGGTGTTGTAGTTGATCGCTTCAACAGGAGCGGTGCTTGTGTCCTGGTCTTTGACTTCAATTGCCCAGACCACCTGGTGTTTAGCTTTTTCGTATTTGGGTTTTTCTGCCCAACCACCCACATAGATAGGATCCAGACCTAAGTCTTTACGTTCTTTGTTTTGTTCTACTGTGCCTTCTTTATACGACTTCAAAATATCGTCGGCGTTTAATTTGTCGGCGTCTTTATCGTGAACATAACCTGATTCTTCAAATCGACTGATTATGTAAAAAGAGTCCTCATCGTTTTCTTTTTCATTTTTCCCTTTTTCAGGAATGGGAAGAACGAGTCCCAGCGCGCCCTCGCCTGAGCTGCCGCCTTGTTCCAGTAGCTTCTTAGCAATTTCTTTGCCAGCAAACATATAACCGGCCGGAATATCTATAGAAGCCAGATTGTCTCCCATCACCACATGAGCCGGACCTTTAGTCACCCCTTTTAATTCGGGTTCCGAATCGGCAAAGGCCTGGGGTTGAATGATTAAACCCAGGACTAAAAATGAAAATGCGACTGACAGACACTTAAATGAAGTCATTAGGAGTCCTCTTTTAATGGAGCTCCTAATAATAGCTTATTTTGGCCTAATTTTATGCTTAACCTTTGCTGCCGACCAAAATAATATTGGTTCCTACTTGATAAGGCAGTCCTGTTTTTGGGTTTTTAATTTTGCCATTGGCATAAAAACCGCATGAGCCGGTTTTGAATTCGCGTGCCTCAGCGTTCAAGGTGCCCCAGACCTGGCCGTCGGGAGTTCTTAATTCAAGAATAAGGCTTTTTGGCGCTTCGTTATCAACAACTTTAGACACGATTGATACCCTCTTTTTTAAGTACTTGTTCAGAGTCTAAAAGTGTAATATCCCAAAAAGGATATGTCAAAAATATTTGAATCCATTTTTAGACGCCGAATCCATTTTGATTGGATCCGGCGTCAGGGGCGATCTCGGGGGAGGTGTGCAAACCTCGCTCTAAATCTTGTTTAGACCAGAGCTGTGGCTAACTGTTTTTGCGGTGCGAATTGTTCTTCTTCAGTCGAGCCTTTTAAGGCTGAAGTGGAAGCTTCGCCGCCGCTGACACAATTGAGTACGCGGTCGAAATAACCGGTGCCGACTTCGCGTTGATGTTTCACTGCTGTGTAGCCTTGTTCTTGAAGAGAGAATTCTTCCTCTTGCAATTCTACATAAGCGGGCATTCCTGTTACCGCGTACTGACTGGCTAATTTGAATGCACTTAAATTGGTGGCATGCCAGCCGGCCAGAGTGATGAACTGGAATTTGAATCCAAGTTCTCCCAATCTCGCATTGAATCTGGCAATAGTGCGATCATCCAGATGCTGTTTCCAGTTGAATGAAGGCGAGCAATTATAAGCGAGCAATTTACCCGGATATTTGGCGTGAATGGCTCTGGCGAATTCTTGTGCTTCATCAAGATCCGGTTTGGATGTTTCAAACCAGAGCAAATCGGCATAAGGTGCATAAGCAAGTCCGCGGGCGATAACTGCTTCGATGCCGCCTTTTACTTGATAGTATCCTTCCAGAGTGCGTTTTCCTACAATGAATTTCTGGTCTTGTTCGTCAATATCTGAAATGAGCAGGTTGGCGTCAAGAGCATCGGTGCGTGCCACCAGAACTGTGGGAACATCGAGCACGTCGGCGGCCAATCTGGCGGCGCTCAGTGTGCGCACGAATTGTGATGTGGGAACAAGCACTTTTCCGCCCAGGTGTCCGCATTTTTTTTCGGAGGCCAGTTGATCTTCAAAATGCACACCGGAAGCACCGGCTTCAATCATGCTTTTCATTAATTCAAAAGCATGTAGCGGTCCGCCGAACCCGGCTTCAGCATCGGCAACGATGGGGACATACCAGTTTTTATCTGTTTTGCCTTCGCAGCGTTCGATTTGATCTGCGCGTGTCAAAGCGTTGTTCAATCTTTTTACCAGTTCAGGAACACTGTTTGATGGATAAAGACTTTGGTCTGGGTATGTTTGTTTTGAATTGTTGGCGTCGGCAGCCACTTGCCAGCCGCTCAAATAAATGGCATTCAATCCGGCTTTTACCATTTGCACTGCTTGAGAGCCGTTCAGAGCGCCCAGTGCAATAGTAAAAGGATTTGTGTTGAGTGTTTCCCAGAGCCGCTTTGCACCATATCTTGCAAGTGTATGTTCCACTTGCAATGAAGGTCTTAAGTCCAGAACATCCTGAGTCGAATAGTCTCTTTTGATGCCGTTCCATCTGGGATTTTCTTGCCAGGTTTTTGCTAATTTCTCTTGTGCGTTTGCTTCCATGATTTTGTCCCTTATTTTTGTTAGTCGTTTGTTTTGATCAATGCTTCATATGCCGGAATTGTGATGAATTCTGTGAACTCGTTTTTTAAAATTATTTGGTCCAGAATTTGGCATGCATTGCTTAAATTGGGCGAATTTTGCAAGTCGCCACTTGCCAAATCGAGCGCCACCTGCTCCCTCAGCTCTTGATATACGCAATCCGATATCGGATTACGATCACAAGAGTCATCAGTGGGTGAGGCGCAGTAAATCCACTGCCAGATTTGAGCCCTGGCAATTTCGGCGGTGGCGGCGTCTTCCATCAAATTGTGTATAGCGGCGGCGCCGACTCCGCAAAGCCATGAGTCAAGATATCGCAAGGCCACATCGATATTATTAAGCAAGCCAGCCCTTGTCACTTTGCCACCGTCTATAGTTACATTGAGCAAATCGGCTGAAGTAACATTAATATCCTCACGCAAGACAGATTTTTGGTGAGGATTTTGTCCCAGCTTTTGATCAAATATTTCCATGGCTACGCTCACCAGATCAGGGTGTGCAACCCAGGTTCCGTCAAATCCGTCACCTGATTCACGCAATTTGTCTTCTTTCACTTTGGCAATGGCGGTTTGATTTATTTGCGGATCTTTGCGGCTGGGTATGAAGGCTGCCATTCCGCCTATCGCGTGAGCGCCTCTTTTATGACAAGTTTTCACGAGAAGCTGGCTGTAAGCCCTCATAAAAGGAACAGCCATAGTTATTTGCGAGCGATCCGGGAGAGAAAAACGAGGATGAGTGCTCATTTTTTTGATAAGACTGAAAATATAGTCCCATCGGCCTGCATTCAGTCCTGCTGCATGATCTTTCAACTCGAACAGAATCTCTTCCATTTCAAAAGCGGCCAGAATGGTCTCTATCAAGACGGTAGCGCGGATGGTGCCATGAGCTATACCCAGTTTTTCCTGGGCGAAAGTGAATATGTCATTCCAGAGACGGGCTTCAAGATGACTTTCAAGCTTAGGAAGATAAAAGTAAGGACCGCTGTTGCGCTTTAGCAATTCATGTGCGTTGTGGAAAAAATAAAGTCCAAAATCGAATAGTGAAGCTGAAATAGGCTTTCCGCCTATTCTTAG
>CAZEQP010000124.1:0-2961 GCA_964514345.1 uncultured Candidatus Obscuribacterales bacterium | reverse complement strand
CATGGTGGGCCAGAGCGCACTCGAGCGATCGGCAGATGAAATCCGCGCGGTCTAATAACCAGTGTGGCAGTTTTATCATTTAATTTATATGCTTTTCCTTCAGTACTGGTGAAAGAAAGTGTTTTGCGCACCGCCTCCATACAATTGACCTGACCGCAAAGAATATTTCCCCAGGTGGGGGAAAGCGAGTCTTCAAAATCAGCCATGAATACTCTGGCCCCTGAATTGAGAGCATTAATCATCATTTTGCGCTCAACCGGTCCTGTGATTTCCACCCGTCTGTCGTCAAGATCTTGAGGGGCTTTTGCTACGGACCATTCCTGATTTCTTATACGCTGAGTGGACTCAAGAAAATCAGGCATCTGACCGTTATTAATTTCAAACTGTCTTTTAGCCCTTTTTTCCAGAAGCTCTTGTCTTTTAGATTCGAATTGTTCGTGCAATAAATGCAGAAAATCTATTGCTTCAGGGGTCAATACGGTGGACTGCTCGTTCCTATATATAGGACTGCTTTTGATTTCAATCTTGTCAATAGCCGTTTTTTCAATAGCAACCATTTTACAAGTCCTCACTTGACGGGGCGGTTAGAATATATTGATATATTGATTGATCGAAATCAATACATCAATAAATTAATCTGAGCCCACTTGAATGGATTGAGGGATGGTGATATTTATGCCTTCTTCGATATAAAAGGCAAGAGATGAACAGTCAGGCTGAAAGATATTTGAGCGGTACGGAAGCGGCTGAATTTCTGGGCGTCAAAATGGCGACTCTATACGCTTATGTCAGTCGCGGTCTGCTTGCAAGCGCTCCATCTGAAAATGCCAGGCAAAGGTCTTACAAACTTTCGGATCTGATCAAATTGAGACAGTCGGCACGTGGATTTAAAGCCAGAAGCGACGCAGATGAAACCACCTGGATGGGACCGGTTATTAAGTCGTCCATTACAGAGATTCGTGAAGACGGGCATTATTACAGGGGAAGCAATGTTCTTGATCTGGCAGGGAACAATAAGCCTTTTGAAGAAATCATCGAATTGTTGTGGGATACGCAAAATCCTTTTTCAGTTTGGAAAAAATTGAAACCACTCAGTATCCCCAAACAAGTGAAAGAAATGGGATTTGCCGAAGAAGATTCACCGGTTGATTTTCTTGATATTTTAAAACTGCTCCTTGTTTCGCTTGAAGTGCAAGATATGGTGCCGCGTCACTTGCTTGACGTGGATGTTTTTGATACCGCCCACCGTCTTATTGTAAGCATGTCAATGACTGTGGGTATTCCTTTTGGAAGATACAAATATTTGAACGACGGGCAGTTTCCCATCGCCGCGACATTGCTTTCAAGCTTGAGCGGCAGTTCATCTGAAGAACAAGCATCGCTTGTAAATACAGCCCTTGTTTTGTGCGCCGATCACGAGCTAAACGCGCCTGCACTTTCTGCCAGAATAGCAGCCTCGTGCGGTGCCAGTCTGTATTCTTGTTTATTGAGCGCGCTGGGTCCTTTCGGTGGCACCGTGCATGGTGCAGGGCCGCGAGGAGCGTACGATTTGATTGAAAGATCCATGGCTGACCGAAACAACATCAAGAAGTGGCTGAAAGATTATTTGCGTCAAAACGAGTCCATTCCAGGATTCGGCACCAGACTTTATGAAAGTGGAGACCCTCGAGCGGCGCTGCTTATCAGCAAGGCTCAGAACATCAGCCCTGAAGTGAAAGAGATATCTCAGTTGGTTCAGATTTCCAATTATATGGAAGAACTGGGCGCCAGACCAAATCTGGACATGGGACTTTGTGCCCTTTCATTTGCTCTGGGCTGGAAAGCGCAGCGAGCATCGGCCGTGTTTGCCATCAGTCGTTCGGCAGGATGGATAGCGCATGCAGTTGAACAAAGCAAATACGGTGGAGTAATCAGACCGCGCGCACGTTATATCGGAAAAACAGGGAGTCAATAAAATGGAGTTCAGACAATTAGGCAAAAGCGGATTGAAAGTCCCTGTTCTCAGTTTTGGTGTCGCCACATTCGGTGGCAAAGGAGAATTGTTCAAAGCCTGGGGAAGCACCGATGTGAAAGAAGCTAGCCGTCTTATAGATGTATGTCTTGATGGGGGAGTGAATTTTTTCGATACAGCCGACATTTATTCCACCGGAGCTTCAGAAGAAATACTGGGTAAAGCTCTGGGCAAAAAAAGGGATGAAGTCTTGATTTCAACCAAAGCAACTTTTGCCATGTCTGAGCTGCCAAACGACGTGGGATCGTCGCGCCACCATCTTATCAAGGCTTGCGAAAACAGTTTGCGTCGTCTGGGCACCGACTATATAGACATCTATTATATGCACGGCTTTGACGCTCTTACTCCTGTGGAAGAGGTTCTATCCACACTTGAGCATCTGGTGCAAAGCGGCAAAATCAGATATATAGGCTGTTCCAATTTTTCCGGATGGCATTTGATGAAATCTCTTTCTGTTTCAGACAAGCATGGCTGGTCGCGATATGTCGCCAATCAAGCTTATTACTCTTTGATTGGAAGAGAATTCGAATGGGAATTGATGCCGCTTGCAATCGACCAGGGTGTGGGGACAGTAGTCTGGAGCCCGCTTGGCTGGGGACGCTTGACAGGAAAATTAGGACGAGGCAAGCCATTGCCTGAAGTCAGCCGTTTGCATGCCACGGCTGATTATGGACCGCCTGTTGAGGATGAATATCTGTTCGGCGTTGTCGATGTGCTCGAGGCTCTGGCAAAAGAAACAGGAAAATCGGTCCCCCAGATTGCCTTAAACTGGTTGATGTCTCGACCCACAGTGGCTAGTGTCATAATTGGTGCGCGCAATGAAGAGCAGTTGAAACAAAATATTGGAGCTTTTGGTTGGAATCTCAATGCAGAACAAATAAAAAGACTTGATTCTGCCAGCAATCGAACTCCAGTTTATCCATACTGGCACCAGCGTCATTTTACCCAGC
>CAZEQP010000123.1:0-7733 GCA_964514345.1 uncultured Candidatus Obscuribacterales bacterium | reverse complement strand
ATTGGAATTTGATGTAGAGGGATTTGAGGATTCACCAGCAGGAAAGAAAATTATTTCTGACATCTGCAACCGCTTCGGAACCGACAACGACGAACCAGCCGACGCGGTTTCAGTCTGCGAGTATTACCAGAAACGCCGCGAATTGGAATGGGCTAAACAATTGCAAGTCACTCACATAAAATAACTCACCAAAACCCCGGTTAACGCCGGGGCAAAATCTTACACAACATGAAATTTTCAGATTTAACAGAAAGTCAAAAAGAATCAATCCGCGAATTGTTCGACGAGCCACATACTGGAAAGGTTTGCGACGAAGTAGAGGTGGATGATAACGGCGATATCATTAATGTAGGGTACAGATGCACAAAGCCTGGATGTAATTGCAATACCGGATGGATAGATTCTACCGGGAATGTGGCATACGGCCAAACATACACCATCAAAGCAAGTGAAATACTTTAAAATAACATTCATGGAATGCCGGGCGGTTTTGAAAAGTCACTGCTACCCGGATTTTTTCACACTTTAAACTATCAAAAATTTATGCCTAACAGTTATGCAAAGTACTGCCCTAACGTATGGGTCGCAAAATGCGAACAGGAATACAAAAAGGGCGAAGTGATTCAGGTAGAAACAAAGCACGGCAGGGAAAATGCCTGTATCGTGTTTAACCTGGTCGCCAAAAAAGACGGCTTCTTTTATTACAGCATTGTCCGCGAAGATGGCTTTGATTCCCGGACGTGGGCAGAAAACCGCGCGAAGCGATTACAGGGAGCCGCCAACAATGCCCACAAAAAAAGTACTGAGTACTACGAAGCATCCAATGAAGGCCGCGACTTTCTGGTACTGGCTGAGCCGATCAAAGTCGGGCACCACTCAGAAAAAAGGCACCGCGCACTGATCGAACGGAATCACAACCGGATGCGTAAATCCGTGGAGGCTTCCGACAAAGCAGACGCGTATCAGGAACGCGCAGCCTATTGGGAAAGCCGGGCAAAGGATATTAATTTGTCCATGCCTGACAGCATCGGCTACTATGCGCACAAACTGGAACAGGCCACACGCGAACATGAAGACCTGAAAAACAACCCGGAAAAACGCAGCCACGCCTTTTCGCTGCCATATGCAAAAAAGGCAGTGAACGAAGCCAAAAAGAATTTTGAAACTGCTCTGAATCTTTGGGGCGAAACTGAATAAATATGAAACTCGTTTTCCAGTGCCTTCAATGCGGCACAATCTTTAACGCAGGTCAGGTCTGCCATACCTGCAATCCTTTAACCATAAAATTTGAATTTAAAAAATGACACACCCAAATCAAACATCTTACCCGGTTAGTGAAAATTGCGGCATAGACCGAGGTCTTACAAAACGTGAATACTTTGCTGCAAAAATGATGGCGGCAATCATTTCATCTATTCCCGACAACGAGACAATAACAGGCTATTCGGCAATTGCCAGAGAGGCGGTAGAGGCAGCCGACGCACTTATCAACGCATTAAACGAATCGAAGCAATGACAAACGAATTTAACAAACTAAATCAATTTCTGACAATCAGGAAGCAGTACGGGCCGGGAAAACTGCTTTACGAAACCGTCTGTAAATACGGTCAGGATGGTATTGCCGGGGTAAGTCTGTCCGAAGAAATCGGCTACACAGACCACAGAGCGCGAAGAATCTGCAAGTTGCTGGCAGAGCAGAAACTTGTAGCGTTGTTTAAGACCGTCGGCAATGCTATATACGTCCGGCAAAACCTCGACACAGCCCTGCACTTTGAAACACTGGAGGAAAAAACGGAAGACGACTTCGACCTGTTGAAAGTATCGGCAGCCCTGAAAGCCGATGACGCGGCAGATTGCTTCGCCTACCTGATTGCCAACGGCGCAATGGATAACCAGATTATCAAAGACCGCGTCGTCGGTAACCGCTGGCAGTACGTCAAAAGGCTGTTACTGGAATCCGGTTTGGTTATCGAAGGCCCGAACCCGCAAACCGGATCGCCTTGTATGTTCCCGGCACCACAGGCAACGCCGGAAAAAATTCACGAAATGTATTCCCGTGTTACGGGCTTTCTCTTAACTATCAAATTGTAATTCAAAAAATGCAGGTAAATATTGAAACCTTAAAGGCTCTTTTCCTTGATTCGGAATTTGAGATATCAGCCGCAAAAATTACAGGCGAAAAGGTTTACCGGCAGGAAATCGGGGGGCTTCGCCATTACCGACGGGAATCAGGCCGGGTCTATAAATCCCTTACGACTTTCCTTTCAGCCGTTATGCCGCAAAATAAATTCCTGCAAACCTGGCGCGAAGAAATGGCGGCAGAATTAGGAAGCCGCGAAGCAGCGGCAGAATATGTACAGGCAACGGCAGACTACGGAACCGTTCTGCATATTGCTGTTGCAGAGTTTTGCAGGGCGGGCGTAGTTGACTGGAATGAATTCGAGTTGTGGGTTTTGGGAGAATTGGACGGCTACGGATTAAAGGGCGCTGCGTTGGGTGCTGCACAGGCAGAAATCATAAAAGACTTTGCGGCCATTGTTCAGTGGTTTCACGATTACGAGGTAAAGGTTTTGGCCGTAGAAATCCCTGTTTGGTCTGATGCAGGAATTGCCACACTGATTGACTTGGTTGTAGAAATGAACGACAAGCACTACACTGACACACCAGCAGAAAAACGGCATAGGATTAAAGCAACCGGAAATCTGAAAAGCGGAAAAAAGGGTTTCTGGGAGGAGCATATATTTCAACTGGAGTATGAGCGCCGGATGTTTAACGAAACCTTTAGCGGTGTTGTAGGGTACGAAATTGAACGGGTTTTTAATCTTGCTCCTAACGACTGGAAAAAATCGCCGACTTACAAGTATAAAGATCAGACCGAGTCTGCAAAGGATATTTCTACGCAGTGCGACCTATTCCTGAAACTTGCAAAAGAGCGCGGTTTACTTTCTGTACCCTCCCGTCAATTTGCTGTATTCCACGGAGAAACAAAGTTAGGCGAATCGCCTATTGATAATCTGCGGATAATGTCATACGACGAATTTTCTAACCTTAAAATGGAAAAACAAAATGAGAATCAAACGGAGAATTAACGGTGTTGACACCGCAAAAACGGTGGGCATAGGTATTGTAGGTAAAATATCAATTGGCGAAAAAGCAAAAGGCGCTAATGGTAAAGAATATCCTGTTTCCCTGGATTATTTCAAGTGCCGGGCCAATCCTGAATACCTGACCATGTTTGCTGAAAAGTTCGGAGAAAAGCCGGATAAATTAACGATTACCTTTTTGTCCAATGAACTGAGCGAGATTTGCCCCAACTACTACGAACTGCGAGACAGCGCCGGTAAACGGCTGGCATACGGAGACGGTATAACGTTTTTGCTGGCAACCAAGCAGGGAGACGGCAGTATCAAAGATGTTTCGATAACACCGGCAAACCCTGACAAATGGATGATTGATACCGCAAATTCGGCAGGTAGTGACTGGAAAGAAGTTTTATTACTTCGTTTTGCGCTTCCACAAATGCCGGTCATGGGTGTTTGGGAATTGCGCACCAGCGGCGACGATAGTAGCATTCCCGCAATTTTAGGAACGATTGACGCCGTGAACAGTATTGCCGGGCGTATCTGTATGATACCTTTTGATCTTTCAGTAAAAAAAGTGAAGTCGGACAAATCCGGCAGTAAATCGGTTTACCCGGTCATTTCCCTGACATGCAACCTCTCGCAAGAATCAGCCGAACGGGTAAGCCAATTACCGGCAGGCGTTCACACCATGCTGACAGAGCAGAAAGTTTTGCAGCTCACCGGAGGAGAAGATATGCCGACCGCTTCACTTTCTCCCGGCGGCAATGACCCTGAGTTTGCACATTACGAAGTAGTTGAGGAGGAAACAAATAAGGGCGAATCAAAAAACTACATTGATTCTCTGAAACTGGATACGGTTGACGACTATACGGCAGCGGCTTACTGGATTGCTGATATCCGTGATGAAAAATTGCGCTCTGAGTATGTTTCTAAATTAGCGGATAAAGCACAGTTAGCCGGGTATTTTTGGAGTAAATCAGAAAAAAAGTACATCCAGTGAACTACCCAATAAAAAACAAACTGTCAGACCTGTATTTTCAAATCTGGATCGAAGCCGGACAGCCTAAGGGATGGTTTCAAACCAGAAACGAAATCAGGGCGGCAGTCGGAACACCAGAAGAACAACGGCAAAGAGTGGAGCAGATCAGGACGACCAAATCTTTTTTGCTCCACTTGTGCCGGAAATATTTATCACTTCACAATTTAAATTCTCAATGATGAAAATCGAAATCAATATCACTGAAGAAAATTACGAACAAATTAAAAAGGCGCTGACTGAATTTGAGCAGCAGTCGAAAGAAGTGTCCAATGATTGGCCAATGACAGTTAATGATTTACCAGAAAATGAAAACTTTTGGTTTATCAAAGACGGCGAAATAGAAATGAACGACGGCACATGGCCCAATGATGCTGGGGATTTTTACACCGAAAAGGACGCGCAAAGCGCCCTTGCTTTTGCCAAACTTTCACGGCTGATCAGGCACATTAATAAGGGATGGTTGCCTGATTGGAAAAATACTGAACAACCTAAATGGTTTATCCAGTACAGCGAAGGCATAGGTGAGCTTACAAAATACCAGACATCTGTTACAAACGGACGTCCTGACTGCCTTTATTTTTCCAGTGCAGAAGACGCCGAACGCAGCATTGAAACCCACAAAGAACTTTGGTTGCAATATTTCCAAAAATAAACAGCGGAACACTTGACAAATAAATTTTTTACGTATCTTTGTCAAGTCAAAGGACACCGGCGGGAACCGGGTAATTACAGTACAAAATTTTTAAAGGAGCGCCGTGTGGGCGTGGGTGGTCGGTACTGCGACCTTATTTAGATTCTTCCCGGAACTAAATGCCCATGACCACACGGCGCTTTTTGTTTTTACCGAAAATGAGCGACATAGATTTTTGGGCAATAGACCCCATGCCTGATCAGGGGCCGCCGCAAATGACCAAAGATGAGTTTATTGAAAAGGCAAAAATAGTTTTACGCAAAATTATGGATGGTTATTCAAGGCACTGGAAAGACCATTTTGATGAAAGCGAAGAAAATCAATGCTCTCGGTGTTCTGGTTTTACTCAAATAATTCAGGGCGGCGAAATAGCGGATTGCCCATCTTGCAAAGGAACGGGGATGAATAGTGAAAGGGTTTTTGATATTGAAGGATTTTCTGAATTTATTGAGCACGAAGTCCTTTTTGGCGAGTTGCCATTTCTTGAACTTCTTGAATGTGAAATCCTGAAAGATGAAAATTTAAAAGCAAAAGGCGAATGAGCAAAGAATCACCATCATATTATGCCATTGTTCACAAATTAAACAGCCATCAAAAATGAGCATTGAAGAAGCAAAATCCAAAATTTCAGAATTCAGCCAGGAACGCCTTTTGCAATTAAGAACCGACCGCCTGAAATACGAAACCAAGATCAATGAACTGCAAAACCTGAAAAAATTGGACCCGATTGAAAGAAACGTTTCTTTATTTGAAATCAACAGCAGGATTCATGAACTTAAAAAGCGGCTATCTGAAATCTGCCAAACAATTGAATTATATTCTGAAGGTCAAAACTTTTAATCCGATGGAATTTAAAAAGCGAACCACGAACATCAACGAACCAGCAAGACACCAACTTTCAATCACCCGCGACGATTATGCGCTTTGCCAGTATCTTCATTACAGACAAGGACACCCAAGTCAAAAAAAGCCGGGATGGTGCTCAGATGAAAAAAACGAAATCGCGTGGTTTATCGGAGTGAGCAGACCCGGACTTTATAAAATGATTGACCGGCTGGAAAAATTAGGATTGATTGAGACAGACCCGGTTACAGGAGCGGCAAGATCAACAAATGTATTCATTGACACAGAGGTAGAATGTAAACAAAGTTTACGCGATGGGAGAAGCAAGCGTGTAAACAAAGTTAACACGGGGTGTAAACAAAGTTTACACGGTGGTGTAAACAAAGTTACACACACTAATAAGGAATATAAGGAAGAGAATATAAGTAAGATTAAGGAAGAGTATTCCGCTGAAATAAATTCAGCGATTCCTGAAATACCTTTTGAATCAAAGCCAAAAGAAAAAGGCACACCGGGCGCGGAGTCGTGGACAAAAGAAATCGCCACGCTTTTTGATAGGGTGAACAAAGAGGAAAGCGAAGCGGCGGGAATTGATCACGTAGAGTTTAACTGGCAAGCAAATTCAGGAATGAACTTTGGCGCGCTGGCAAACATTAAAAAGGTTTTGATTGCAGACATTAAAGCCAAAAACAACATACCCGACGACCATACCCTGAAAATATCTTTTGAGCATATTTTTCGATGCGGATTCCGGCTGTTGCTGGATAATGCAAACGGGGTTGGAGGTTTGTTTTCTTTCACCCCGATGAAAATCTATAAAAAGTATGATGACATCAAATCTTTTGCCCACCGTGGCAGACAGCAAAAACGAACAAAGTCAGACCTCATTAACGAGCAGCGAGCCAAAGCGATTTACGAAATTGCAACCAACGACAGTGAGCCGGGTTTGTTCGGTTACTGATACGCCGGTTGGAATCGTTGAGACTATCCAGAACGCGCGCAATACCCCAATGCGCTCCCTGATCAAAGGCGAACAGGCAAAGGATGGGCTAACCGCTTTCATTGCCCGGATTGCGGAGCAGTACTGCGGGGCTGATATTACCCTGTCATCAAACAAAGGGGTGTTTAAAATGTGCGGGGCAACTGCATTAAACCACTTTGGCGGCTTTGCGCAGCAGGAAATCGAACTTGCTTTTTCTTTGGCCTCTGTTGGATCGATCACAGCTGATATTAGGGCATACAACGGAAAGTTTACCGTGGCCGCTTTCAGCCAATGCCTGACCGCTTACCGGACATACAGGGAAAGAGTGGTAAAAGGAATTGAGGCGGCGCTGGATGCTGACCGGCTGGCAGAGCAGGACAAAGAGAACCGGAAGAAAAACGAGGCCACTATCAAACAGGTTTATGTGGACTTCGCCCGGCTTCAGAAAAACAATAGTGAAATTAAGGTTTGGCAATCAGTGCCTATGAATTGGGCAAAGATTCTCAGTCAGGCGGGATTGATTGAAACAGACCGGGAATTGTGGGTTGAGGTAAAGGGCGCTGTTAAATCTGAATTTGTGCGGGAATGCTCAGGGGGGAATTACCCAACGCTTTTAACTCAGAATCAGTGTAAGAGAATTTTAAACCAGATAAAAAACGATTCTGACTACTTCCCTATTGAATTGAAACACCGGGCTGAAGTCGTTTACGGCAAAAGGCTGGTTTTTAAACATCTTGCTTCATTCACAAATTAAACATGGAACAACTAATAAAATTAATAAGCCTTTGTGGCGCATCTGTCAATATCAATATTAATGAACACCGAACTTCTTACCAAAGTGTATCGGAGTATATTGACGAAACTAAACTGATGGGGGCGATTGAAAATGAGGAAATTGATTCAGAGGTTTTATCTGAAATGATTAGCCGAGATATTATTGTTCAGGTTCAGTTTTATCCCCGCACTCCCGTTTCTTTTTACGTTGTGTTTCATTATGATATAGAGCAAGCAATTAAAGAGGCTTTAGAAATTATTGCATCATTCACCGGCGAAAGCCACAAACAATAATTCAAAATGATCAAACTCACAGTAGAA
>CAZEQP010000122.1:0-7737 GCA_964514345.1 uncultured Candidatus Obscuribacterales bacterium | reverse complement strand
TACTTCTTTGGATGAATCAAGCGCGATAACATCCACATGCTCGATAAGTAGTTTTTTGCCCGTATTCATTAAATACCCTCAAAAGCCGGTGACAAAGTTTAGCATGAAATCAGCTATTGTCTTTACCCAAGAGCAATTGGTGGACTCTTTGATGAGATAGCCCCAGAATTTCGCCTGCGTCTCTGATACTGACTCCGACATCTTGGGTTAGAACTCTGGCGGCTTCTGCTGCTGTTTTTTGCAATTTATCCGCTTCTTCTTGAGCACGTTTTCTGTTCGCCTGGACATTGTTTATGAGCGTCTTTGCGTGCGCAGGTAAAACTATTTCATCCACTAATTTCACCTTGTCAACATCGTCGATGAAAAGCTCGAGAGCTTCTCTGATACGTTTACGTGATTGTTCGATTGTTCTTCCCTGAGTGTGACAGCCGACAATACCTCTGACAGAGGCCACCCACCAGCCTTCTTCGTCTCTAGCGTATTTAACGGTGTATTTTTTCATCGCTTTAACCAATCCGGACCTAGACATGGTTCCAAATCCAAAGATCTCTTGCTCTCATAATGATATCACATATATGTCTATTAACATAGACACTTTCGTCGCAGCAGTTATTCTTTACAGGATATTACAACGCACTGAGATTTCGGCTTCAATAAACAGTGAACTGGCAAGGTCTTGCTTAATTAAACTAGCGCTGTGAAACAATGTTTGAGGTAAGTGATAATGGAAACCAGTAGGTGCCCAAACCGAATTGATTCTGGAAACCGAACAAATTTAACGCAGGAAGAGCAAATACTGGGATTGAAATAATGGCTATTAATAATGGTTTTGCGATGTTCAGTTTCATTGTTTTTGACAATTCAGTTTTTACTCTCTGACTAGTCGTCCTTTCTGCGTTCATCTTGAATTACACTATCCGGCTTGGGATACTCCAGATAGCTTCTGCCCATGACTTTTAGAAAAACTTTCTGAGCATCCTGGTGATTTACTTCCGGTAAACAAAAGTCGGAAATGGCCCGAATATTTCTGAATTCATAACAAAGCCTGAGCATATGTTTCTTGTCGCCACAGACTCTCAACAAATCTAATACACTTTGGTCGCTCATATGTTCGGCCGCGTTTGAAACTAGGTGGCTGGTTAACATTACCTGTGCCTGGGCCAGAACAAACAAAATCAATCCAACTAAAACTCCCAAGCTATGACTCTTTCTCTGATTTCTCAAATCTGGCTGGAAAACACTCATTAAGTAAAAGAGTTTAGTTGTAGCCACAAAAGCAAGAATAGCTGCAATTGGAATCCAGCCTGCGCCCACGGTGAAAGCCAATACCGCCATATGAATTAGACCCAAAGATACCACTGCAAACGGAATCGAAATTCCTATAGCGATACCATTCAAAAAGCTCAACTGCTTAGGATTGAACTTCCATTTAGTAAACAATTGCACTATACAAAATGCGTTCACCAGAGGTCCGAAAACAAGCAAAGCGATATGAGCGCCGGACGGCATCATATTCATAAAATTATCCGCGCATACATGAGTAATCGATTCAAAAATAAGAACCACTACCGGGAAGACAACCGAGAACAGAACTATGGCAACAAAAGCGTTAGCTTCAACCCAGGTGGAAGTCAGTTCTTGCATATTTGCTGGATTGTCCTTCTTTCGCCAGTCTGTAAGAACTGAGCTGGTCAGAAGCACTAACGATAGAAGAAAATTAAACACCAGATATGGTATACAGAAAAAACTAATTACATCCCTCAAAGCAGAGGGTAAATAACTTGGAAAAAAAGACACAAGCGGCAGCCCAAATACTATGACCGAGATTACTGCGATCACTATTACTTTCGGTAGTTTATAAGACCACAAGCTCATTTCATCAACCTAACATGGTCGCGGAGTTACGCAGGACCTCATTTCGAATTCATTGGATCGAAGTATTTTTTAGCGTCGAAAATAGAATTCTGCTTCTCCACTCTGAATGCACGCCATGGACTATTTAATAGTGCTCCGTAAGGTATTCTGTTCATTGCGAGTGATGGTGGGGTGTTAACGATTTTTTCAGCTTCTTCTACCAACCGGTTCGATGCTAAGTTCGGAAAATACTTGATCTCATCGGTCAACGACTTCATCTCGTCTTGTACTTTCTTCTTTGCGGCTTCGTCCGCGCGAACTTTAGGATCGCTCAGTTGTTTGAACTTTTCTTTTCGCAGATCCCTCAGCTTGTTCAACAAGTTGACGCGGTCTTCTTCGCAAGAAATTTCTTTCGGTCCGTCGAATCCATATTTCTCGCAAACATCGCAAGCATATTTACTGAAATCTTTTTTGCTTAGCGATTTGATCTGCACCGCCTCCGGTGCGTCGGTAGAAGCGTCATATACATTTTTTGTATGATTTTGTTGTTTTTCTTCCTGAGCCAATACACCTTGCCCGACTAAGCCAAGAATGAGTGCTACAACGACTGCATTTAACTGTTTCATCAATATTTCATTGTAAACTATATTGTTAAAAACCAATTGTTTACTATCCTTCCCAAATGCAGAGTATCGAAGATTTTGGAGCAATTAAGAATATCTGGTTTCCCCACGGCTGGGTTATTGAACCAACCGAGGAAAATCTTGGCGGTTTCCTATCCAAAAGTTGCCACCCGCCGGACTGCCCGGAATTTATCGTGAGATTAAACTGGTACAAATTGCCCCTGGCTGGCAAAATGCGTGCCGCTTTTGTAGAAGCTTTAGACATGACCTACGAAGAATTAAGTCAGGGTCAACTCGCATCGCTTGGCTATTTAGTGGAAAAATGCGACCGTCCAAAAGATTTCGACCTCGTTGCTGCTCGCACCGGCTTCCTGAAAGAGCGCTCCTGTTTGCGTATAGAAGGATTTTCCAAGAAATTGGACGATCAGCCCATGCAATTATTCCTCTGGGCGGTCGACAAAAATTTAAGCATATGCCAGTCCTTGTCGAGCACTGGACCAAGGAATCTGTTCGAAAAACATATACCAGAGGTGGCTTTTGCAACCAGCTCAATAATCTGGAAAAATAATCCGGAAAGCCTTCCTGAGGCATGATTTCGGGATGAAACGGGAATAAAGATTTTAGCTTTAATTCTGCTCTTTGCCTGACTGGTCCAAAATGGCTGACCCAACTCCCGAACCACGAAACCAGGAAGTAGTCGAAAACGATGTTCCTGCCGAAGATTCAACCCGGACTCTACTCAGTTTAGAGGCCTCCAGTGCCAGCTTGAGCGATCGTACTCCGGCAAGACAACTCGACGATACAACATTAATTCGTTATGTACAGGAGCTAGAAGCAACCCTAGCTGAAAGTTCGTTTTTCGGATTAGTGGGTCCTGACCAGAGAAAAGTGGAGCGCTTACTGGAGCCTCTTTCACAAGCCGACCGCAAAGAAATTGAAAGACTTTACGAT
Organism: uncultured Candidatus Obscuribacterales bacterium; assembly: GCA_964514345.1. Lineage (GTDB taxonomy): Bacteria > Cyanobacteriota > Vampirovibrionia > Obscuribacterales > Obscuribacteraceae > Aved-18. Next base: position 4,309 of record CAZEQP010000122.1, on the reverse strand, counting down.
GCTAACAAAGGGATCAGAGGGGCATTGCGCTGGGACTTGTATCGCAATTTCGGCGCAACTGATGGAATCCGGATAGGCAGCATACTCGACCGTCAAGACGGCAGAACTAACGATGCAGGCGCTTTGTTGACTGCAATCGCCAGAATGCGGACAGATCCCCAGCGTGGGAATGCAGACATTGCAAATCTTTTGAAGGGTCTGAGCAAAGCCAACCTTGATCAAATGGACGCCGACCTTCGCAGACAGCCTTCAACTGCAGGACTGGGACTGAGAGAGATTTTACAGCGTGAAGACATGCTATCGCCGGTGATGCGCGAAGCAATTTTTGGGCGTGATGGACGAGGCGGACTTCTACTGAAAGGAGCGGATCGACGCACCGCAAACGATGTCGCCGACCTGGCCAGATTTGCTCTGGAGAAAGGTGATAGAGACTTGTTCTTGACTGCGATCTCTGGAGATACAGATCAAACAAGATTAGCACGTCATGCCTTGCAACGAGATGGCGAATTCATGGAGAAGGTGGCAAGAACTTTTCCAGGTAACATTTTATCCAGGGTCAATCCATTTAACACCAGACCGGAAGATTGGATGGATCCTATTGTCCGCGATTTTTTGAAACATGGCAATATTTCGCTTGAGACCGTAGTCTCAGAAAATTTTGACCACGGAAATCTCAGAAGAAACTGGGCTAACATCGAACTTGCTTTTAAAAGTGCAACCGACCAGGAAAGACAGACATACGGACCGCGATTCAGAGAAGTTTTCGGCAGGCTTGGTACCGAAGCCGAAGTGTCAGCCCTGGAAGATTTATTCTGGCACGGCAGACCAACACTCATTTCTAATCTGGCAAATACACATCAGCGGTTTGCCCTAGATCCATTCGGATTTACCGCTTCACATTCACGTCAAGATCTTTTTTCCAAAGTGGAAAACATCACAGAAGCCGACTGGAATCTGATGAGAGATCCTGAAAAAGGCAGGAGGTTCATGGAGCTTCTGGATGGATCGCTTGCGCGCTATGCGACTCCACAAGAGCGAACCCAGATTATGGATTATGTGAGACAAATGGCAGCCCAAAATAGTTTTGGCGATGCAAGACGAATCGGTCGCTCTGTAGCTGATGCCATTACAGATAATACCAGTTCGCGTTTAATCGGCCTTTTAGGTGAAAGAACTGACGTTCCCAGAATTCTCGAACGCATGGCCAATATGAGTCCGCAAGAAGCAGAAGAACGCAGACTATACAGAGAATACATGCAGCGAGATTCGAATCGCTTGGGCATCGGCAGAGGGATGACTTTAGATGACAGAATGCGAGGTATTATCGAGCGTCAAACCAAAGTAGACAATTTCATCAATGGACTCGGACCCGTAGAACAAACTTATGCAAGACGTTTACTTGATCAGGTCGAGCGAACAGGCAGACCTCCGGAACTGAGCGAAAGCGATAAAATACTTCGCGACTATGTGCACGGTGCAAGACCCAGAGATGCTCTAAAACAAATCGAACGCGCCATGCAGGATCCTGAATTCAGAGAAAGGATGACATCGCCCAGCAACTATACAGATCAAATACAAAGATGGATTATTGAGCGAACAATTAAACAGGCAACAGAATTCAAAATTGATGTACCGTATGGCGGACCAAGAGTGGCAGTGCCGTCAGATGTAGCACAGGGAATTACTCAGCGCTTCTTAGAAACAGGCAGATTCAGTCTTCCTGACAAAATCCAATTGGGATATCACAGACGAGACATTATTGAAGCGGCAGTTTCGGCTCCACCTATCGAAAGAATGGACCCTATCGCACGCAGATATATCCGCCCCCAAGAAAGAGAAATTTTGGATAGAGCCACACGAGACAGTAACGGACGACTGAGTCTGGAAGACCGATTACGAATATTTGTAGTGACCGGTATGGGCTCACCCAGAGAATTTGAAAACGAATTGAAAAACCTTACTAACGCTCAAAAACAAGATCTTCAAGACAATTACACTAGAAAATACGACTCAATCTTAAGCACTGATTTCTTGAGTCAAGTCAAAGACAGAGGCTTACACAACCTGTACACCAACTATTTAACTCCTTCAGGATCAGACGGCCGACAAGATGTTTATAACAATAGAGAAACCGCATTATACGGACAAAAAGGATTTGTAGTGGATGGAACGCAATTGACTCTTTTGCGTGCCTCACAAATTCAGGACGCTATGAAAGAAAGATATCAAAACATCCCGCCAGAAATTCGAGAACAAATGAACAAAATATTTGGTGAAGCTCACAGACAAATGCTTGATTCAAAAGAGCGGCTTGCCACCACTGTTGCCATGCTTGCGACCGGACTGGCAATGACAGCCGGAATACCGCCGATGGTTGCGATACCACTGGGTGTTGCTGTCAAAAACATTTTTATATACATGAATCAAGGAGCAAGAGACTATGACAGAGACATGCTGCCGGATCGTATTTTCGATGGTGTTGTGCAGTCGGCAATAGCCATATTCGCAAATGATGCTATTATAAGGACCGTAAGAGGCGCTTCCGCAGGAAGAGTCCGTATCGCAACTGATATCACCGCAAATGGATTTGCTTTAGCATTCATAGCCAGTGTACCGGATCAAATTAAGAACTCGTTATTAGGCACAGAAGAAGACAGAATTACTGTGAGACAATTCTGGAGAAACTTTCTTGAAGACTTGCGTGCGCAAGACACACGAAGACCGATTAAATTCCAGGATCGATTGCCAAATTAACTTCATATGCAAATTCCGGAAATTGCACATTAATAACTCTGGCATTTGAATAACCAGTTGTACACCTCAAATAAAAACGCGGGAATAAAATCAACCGAAACGCACCAGATCAGGAAGTTCCACACGCCGGTCTGTTTCTAATAGTCTCTAAGACCACCATTTGGCCTCTTCTGGGATTGAAGACTCCCACAATGATATTGAAGCTGTCGCCGTCCTGTTGCCTCTCCAATCTGATCCCGGAAGACTGCAATTCATGATTTGCCGCTGCCAGAATGGCATCTACTCTTTCAGGTCTCAAACAACCTGTTGCCAGATTTAATCGTTGTATTGCATTTCTTGTCCTGTCTATGAATTCCATAGGATCCACACTGGAATCGAGGGCACGAAAGTAATCCGTGGCAGAAGACACAACTTCACTGACCACTTCCAATTCTCTGTCAGTGAGGTCAGTTGGTCGTTCTCTGAGAGGAGCATTCAGAAGTGCCAACTTCTCGGCATCATCTGGATCCGGAGGTGGCTCTATTCTGCGAAGACCCGGTGGTTCGATTCGGCGTTGAGGCGGTTGCAACGTTTCCGGAACGTCACTGAGTAGCGCATGTTGTACCCCAGGGTACCAGATGCCTGCGCCCAGAATGTGCACATGACCGACAGTAGTTTGATCTGTTTCGAACAGAGCATCAAGTGAGCCTCTTTCCATGTTGCACCATTATCAAAAACGAGGGGGAATAATCAGACTTTATAATTTCTGACCTCGCCTTAATACGTGCGCCCCCGCCAGACTTTTGCGCGAATCCGCACAGCTCAAATCACTTGTCCGGGTATGCGCTATATCCAAAGACAAGCGCATTTAATCTATGAGGTAAAAGCATGCGATATCACGCCCTGGCACTCGATTATGACGGCACACTGGCACATCACGGTCGGGTGGACCAAGAGTATGTCGAGGCTCTGAAGAAGGTAAAAGCTTCCGGGCGTAAGCTTTTGCTGGTCACGGGGCGCATTCTGGACGATTTGAAGGGCGTTTTTCCTGAACTGGACCTGTTCGACCGGGTCGTGGCTGAAAACGGCGGTTTAATGTATACGCCTGAGACCAAAGAAGAAAAGATCCTGGGAGAAGTCCCGCCGCCTAAATTTTATGAGTGCCTGAAAAAAGCCGGCGTGAGCAATCTATCTGCCGGACGCTGCATAGTAGCCACCTGGGAGCCGCATGAAGTGACAGTGCTCGACACAATTAAATCTATGGGTCTTGAGCTTGAGATTATTTTCAATAAGGGCGCGGTCATGATTTTGCCTTCAGGCATAAACAAAGCTTCCGGACTTCTAGCAGCATTGGAAGATTTGAAACTTTCTCCACACGGTGTGGTTTCTTGCGGCGACGCCGAAAACGATCATGCCTTTCTTGCCGCTTCAGAATGTGCGGTGGCAACGGAAAATGCCATCGACACATTAAAGGAAAGAGCGGATTATGTCACCAAAAAAGATCACGGCGCAGGCGTCTCAGAACTTATAGACATGCTGATCGAATCGGATTTGAAAGAAATAGAGCCGAAATTGA
>CAZEQP010000121.1:0-7755 GCA_964514345.1 uncultured Candidatus Obscuribacterales bacterium | reverse complement strand
CATGGTTTGTCCACATCATAACCAAGCACATCTAAAATATCGCGCAGATTTTTTCCCTGCCAGGCACCCGGCCAGGCGGCAATCGCGCCTTCTCTTATAGTCAGTTCGGGATTGGGCACAAGAGAATCTTCCGTGATTTCATGCGTCATTCCCATGCCATGACAATCAGGACACATTCCAATCTGGGTGTTGTATGAAAAACTGTCAGAGTCCATAAACTCAATTCCAGGCTCATAAGTACCGGCTCTGGAAAAGAGCATACGCAGACTATTGGACAAAGTTGTAAGCGTCCCTACAGAAGATCGTGCTGTTGCCTCTGCTCTTCTTTGTTGAATAGCAACAGCCGGAGGCAAACCTGCTATTTCATCCACTTTGGGAGGGGGCAATTGAGATAAAAGTCTTCTTGCATATGGCGCTATCGATTCGAAATATCGACGCTGAGCTTCGGCGTAAATAGTGCCGAAAGCAAGTGATGATTTGCCCGAGCCGGAAATTCCGGTAAAAACAACAAAAGAATCGCGCGGAACCTCAAGACTTATGTTGCGCAGATTGTTTTGCTGCGCACCTTTGATTTTGATAAATCCACTATTTTGCTCGCCGTTTTTCTTTGACATAAATATCCAAAATGTGCAAACGTTCATTATAATATGACATATGGATATGTCGAAGCACGTTGTTGCTTTCATGAAGAATGCAAAAGTGGACGGAAAAACGCGTGTAGTAAAGGATTTTTCAGAAGCAGAGATTCAACCTGTATATCAAAGAGCTTCTCTTTCTCAGGAAGAAGAACCGCTCATTTTATGTCTTTTGTCCCCTGCAAAGTGGACTTTGTTTACTTGAATCAGATTGATTTATTTTGCCGATGGAATACGGAATTCTGTTGAATGGAGTGAAATCACTGGTACTCCCACCGATAAACCCGGGACAGTCAAGATAACTAAAGGCAACACCCAGCAATTTCTTTTAAAATCCGGTGATATTTTTGAAATTGAATGCGAAGAAGGCAATAATAGCGCCGCTCTATCTTTAGCCGCTTATTCAATTTACGGCAATATTCAAAGAAACATCGCAGATCCAGACGCAAACGCAGCTCACAAAAGATCCATACACAATAAAACTGAACTTCGAAAAAGTGAAAGTTGCGGTTGTTTTTGCTGTGAAGACATTTTCCCCTTTACCAAAATCGAAGAGTGGGTGGATCCGCAAAAGGACACAGCGCTATGTCCTGAATGCGGAATTGATTCTGTCATAGGCTCAAGCTCGGGCCATCCCATTACAAAAGAATTTTTGAACCGTATGCGTAAAATGTGGTTTCACTGATCATAGCCATTATGTGCGGGACACATTGTACAATGTGCATAGTACATAGCGCATAGTACATAGTACAAAGCGCATAGTACATAGTACAAAGCACAAAGCTTTTGGTGGCTAGAGGGACTGTCCAAAAAAAGTGACACTTGTCACCTGTCAATTGACACCTGTCACCTGTCACTTGTCACTTGTCACTTGTCACTTGACACTTGTCACTTGTCAAAAAATTCGGACAAATGTACATGAGAGCAACTGTCCTGAATAAAGCCGAAAGGGACTACAGCTAAATAAAGATTGAGTCAGTTTTTTCTGTGACGATTTCAAATCTAATTCAATTTTGAACTTTTGCTTTCAGAAACATTTTTGAAAGGCTGCTCGAACCAATAGCGATAATTGACGAAGCCTTCTTCATCGCGACCGATACGCTCCAAGTATCCACGGGGACCAAGGGGGTCGGCGTTATGAAATTTGAAATTGCCTTCCGGACCATACGGCTCGCAAACAACCATACAAGGCAGATTTGGGAATTTGCCTTTCCAGTTGTCCAACACTGTTTTTTTCATTCGAATGGTGGCGCCTTTGTCCGGAATATCGGCTTTGATTTTTTTGATTCTGCCAGGCAACGACATTTTTTTGAACACTTTCATAGTCATAGTGTCATTTGTATAAACTGAAGCGCGGGCATAATTGGGAACCCAGTCCGGAATTTTGGCTTTGGGAGCATTGGGACTTGTGTCCACTTGCGGGAACTGGTGCACAAGCGGCATCTTTTCCTCAGGTGATTCATTTATATGGCTGACAGAACCATTGATTAATTTGCTGGGGTTAGTTTGAGCGCAGGATTCAGCCGAGCCGTTTTTATTTTCAGCTTGCACCGCAAGTGGAGCCATCAAAATTGGCAGCAATAAAATAAATGCGGATTTTTTGAATTTGTTTTGCATGGTCTTTTTTCCTGTGATTAATCACCCTTTTGCATGATTTGAATCTGGCTTTCTTCTTGTGCAGCTTCATCGTGCATACCCTGAGCATGATATGAATTGGCTAAAGCTTTGTGGGCTTTGGACAAGCCCGGATACAACTCAGTGGCTTTTTTATAACTTTCGGAGGCTATTTTGAAATTCTTTTGCAACATGTTCAAGTCGCCCTGAATAAGATAGGCATCAACAAAATATGGATTCACTTCCAGTGCTTTTGAGACCCAGGTTTGAGCTTCTTTGTATTCTTTGCGTCTTAAGTCGATGGTGGCAAGAATGGTGTAGCATTGAGGATGCTTGGTGTAAAGCTTGATTGCCTGTTGAACTGTATTTTCAGCTGCGGTCGGGTTTTTTCTGGCCAGCTGAATCATAGCTTTTTCCACCATGCACTCAGACAATAATGATGGCTGAGTGTCTTTGGTGGGAGAACAAGCTTCAATCGATTGTTCAATCAATTTTTCGGCTTTGTCAAGCGAGCCTAATTGACGAAATGTCTGCGCTTTGAGCAAAAGCCAGCGGGCATCATTTTCGATGACATGATTGTCGACTTGCGAAATTTGCTGCAAAGCCAGATCCGGTTTATTCAACCGCAAAAGAGTTTGTACCAGAGCCAGTCTGTACAAGTCTCTGTTGTTGGGAATATTGTTGAACGCGGCAATAAGCTCTTGCATATTTTTTTCTTTCAAAGTGCTCATCGCTTTTGCTTGAGTTAAAAGAAAGAGGTCTTCACGAGCTTTGACAGTTTTTTGTGTCAACGCGTATAAAGACTCAAACTGGCTTGCCGCATCGGCGTATCTGCCTTCAATGTATAAAAGAGAAGCCAGGGCGCGAATAATGTCTTCGCGTTTGGTGTCTTGAGGATTGCGATCACCCACCACTTGTTTGAGGGCAAGTGCGGTGACAAGGGCCGCCTCGGCTTGCAGATAATCGTCATCCTGAGCGTTGCAAAAACCGAGCGAAACAAGATCTGTAACGGACATCGGGTCAATGTTTAGCGCACGTTTGTAAGCCTTGGCGGCTTCGTTATAATCCAGATTGCGCATGTAAAGCGCAGCGATATGTCTGTGCGCTTTTGGGTCCTGTCCGTTTAAATTGGCGGACTTTTTGTACTCTTCAAGCGCCTGGGTGTCGTTGCGTATCATTGAAAAAGCATCGCCCAGCAAAAGATGCAATTCGGCATTGTCCGGCTTCAGTGCCATGAGCCGCTCATATTCTTTTATGAGTTGCGGCCACTGCTTTTCTGTCACCAGCAATTTAACCAGAGTCTGGTGTGTGTCGTCATTTTTTGGATCCAGAGTGACAGCTTCATACAAACAATCAATAGCCGGTTGAATATTGCCGGCTGAGTAATTTATGGAAGACAGTTCAATAAGCTGAGTGACTTTTTCTTTGGGATCGTCAGTCGAGCTTGTGGCCAGCTCTTGATCTTCAATGGCGCCTTTGAGGTCTCCCTGATATTTTTTAATGTCCGAACGCAGTGCGTAGTAAGAAGCCGACTTATCATTCAAAGTAATTGCCGAAGTAAGCTCTTTGAGCGCTTCACGCAAGCGCCACTGTTGTACATATATCTGAGCCAGACGATAAAAGGCTTTGTCGTTTTTCGGCTCGATTCTTGCCGCTTCACTGGCTAAATCAAGCGCCTCGTCAAATTTATTCTGCACCAGCAAAATATCAATGAGCATACTGCGCACTTCGTCCTGGCGAGGTTCTATTTCAAGAACTTTGCGAAAAGCTGCCTCGGCCTCATCCGGGTTATTGAGCCATTGTTTGCTTAAATAACCGTAAGTGCGGTAGCCCCAGGCAAAATTGGGATCAAGGTCAATCGCGCGTTTGCAATATTGAGCTGCCGCGCCGGCTTTGCCGTTTTTGCCGGCAACAGCGGCCAGAGCAAAATTTGCATAAGTATCATTAGCCAGACTGTGAGGCAGGTTGGAGAGCATTTTTTCTGCTTCGGAGGCTTTGCCCTGGCAGATCACACTGAATGCCTTGGTGAAAATATCGTAGGCGTCATCCAGATTATTTTCTTCTTGTTCCTGGACGCTGGGAGTCTTTTCGCGTCTGAGCATTGGCTTCATCACATCGCCCAGTTCTGTTAGTTTGCTCAAATCTTTCAGTTTGTCACAATCGCCCAGAAAGAGATATCCAAAAATAAGCCAGGCTTTTTCGTGACTGTTCAACTTGGAAGATTTGGCACGGGCTTCAAGACTTTGCACCAGTCCTTTCCAGTTGCCTCGATTCATCAAAGTCATATCTTCTTTGTTCAAACCGGCGGTATAGTGCTTGGGTGCCAATTCGTGATTTGACGCAGTTTCAGCAGCGATAGCGGGTGAATACTGAAACAAGGGTCCGGTAGCCAGACTTAGACTTATGGACAGGGCTAATACTTTATTCAGCCTCATTTTGTTGTTTATTCTCCCGTGTTGGCGGACGTGGTGATAAGGTCGGTTTTTTTAATGCTGCTTTCAAACAAAGACAATTGCATGGTGTTGTCGGCGGTGCTGTCCCCGTCTTTCAGTTTTGCGTCTTTGAAGCGAGGCGCATCGAGTAGTTTGGATACGACCGCTCTTTTTTCCAGCTGATTAATGAGATACTGGGCTCTTTGCACGATTGAAGTCGGCAGTCCGGCCATTTTTGCTACTTGCACACCGAAACTGCGGCTGGCACCACCTGGCACCACCGCCCGGATAAATTCGACATCGCCGTCTTTTTCTTTTACCAGCACCTGGTAATTTTCAATCTGGGGAAATGTGTTTGAAAGACCGTTGAGCTCATGATAGTGGGTGGCAAAAATAGTGCGTGCTTTTACTTCCTGAGCAAGATATTCGGCTACCGACCAGGCGATGGCCACGCCGTCGTAAGTGCTTGTGCCGCGTCCCACTTCATCCAGAAGAATGAGCGATCTGTCTGTGGCGAGCCGGCAACATTGTGTCGTCTCGCTCATCTCAACCAGAAAAGTGGACTGACCCTGAGTGAGATCGTCGACTGCGCCAATGCGAGTGAATATCCTATCTACAATGCCAAGACGGGCACTGTCTGCCGGAACGAACGACCCCATTTGAGCCATTATGCATATCAGTGCCACCTGACGCAAATAACTTGATTTACCCGACATATTTGGTCCGGTCAAAACTATGAGCTGGTGGTCCTGGCTGGAGCCCTTGAGCAAAACATCATTGGCCACATATTTGCCCATGGGCAAAATAGATTCAAGCACAGGATGGCGACCATTCTTAATTTCTATGATTTGAGATTCGTCCACTTGCGGACAGACAAAATTGCGTTCGCAAGCCACTTGAGAAAGAGAAATATAAGCGTCCAGTCTGGCTACGTTAAGGGCCGTTTGATGAAGTGATTTGGCGAATGCAATCAATTCTCGTTTCAAGTCGCAGAACATTTTGTATTCCAGGTCGTTCTGATTTTTTTCAGCGTTTAAAACTTTGGACTCGTGCTCTTTCAATTCCGGTGTGATGAAACGTTCGGCATTGGCCAGAGTTTGTTTTCTTATGTAGTTGTCCGGCACCGAGTCTTTATTGGCGGATGTGACTTCGATGTAATAACCGAAAGTGCGGTTGAAACTGATTTTTAACTTTTTAATGCCGGTGCGTTCAATTTCTTTTTGCTGTAATTCGTCAAGCCAGTCTTTGCCGCCACCAAGCAAATCTCTTATTTCGTCTAATTCTTTGCTTGCGCCCTGTCTGAAAATATTTCCTTCGGTTATTTCGCGCGCCGGTTCATCACCAATCAAAGTCTGGATTTTGTTTTGCAGTTCAAGCAATTCTTGCGGAGCTTGCAATAAATTTTGCAGGTCGTTTTGATTCGACGCCGAAAGTATTGATACAAGTTCAGGCAATTCACCGATTGAATCTTTGATGGCTACAAGATCTCTGGGGTTTACCGACTGAGAGGAAAGTTTTACTGAAAGTCTTTCCAGGTCGCTCAAACGGCCAAGTCTTGAATAAAGTTCGCTGCGCAATGCAGCATCGCCGCAAAGACCTGCCACCACATTTTGGCGATTTTTGATTTCTTGCACTGAATAAAGCGGCTTCATCATCCATTTTCGCAGCATGCGTCCGCCCATAGCTGTGCGTGTTTTATCCAGTACCCAGAGCAAACTGCCTTCAAAAACTCTTGTGCGGTGTGTTTCACACAATTCAAGATTGCGCCTTGTGTTCTCATCCATCACCAGGCAGCTTTCGGTACCGTATGTGGTGATACCTTCAAATACCGGTCGCAGAGAGCCTTGAGTGTGATCGAGATATTGCAATATGGCTCCGGCGGCGCTGACAGCCAGATTCAAATTCTGGCAGCCGAATCCTTCCAGACTGGCCACATTGAAAGTCTCTTGTATGCGTTTTACAGCTTGTTCGTGATTAAACGCCGATTTGGCTCTGTTGATGAATCGATATCTGTCTTTCAAAACTTCGGGTAAGTCTGGGACTTCGCTTGAAATCAAATTGTTGGGACCGGACTTAACTGTTTTAAAAGAGACCAGAACTTCTTGCGGGTTTATTCTCCCAAGCTCGAGCAACAAGTGGTCCAGGCTGGTTTGACAAACAAAAAATTCTCCGCAAGACGCGTCTACATAAGCCAATCCCCACTCACCGGCTTCCGGTTTTTCGGCATAAATTGCGGCTAGATAATTGTTCTGGCGGGCATTCAAGAATTGTGATTCAAGCACAGTTCCAGGTGTGAATACTCGTGTTACTTTTCGCTCAACAGGACCCTTTTCGGCACCGACAATTCCCACTTGCTCACAAAGGGCCACTGAATAACCTTTGGCAAGAAGGCGTCCCAAATAAGCCTCATAGGCTCTGAAAGGCACACCGGCCATGGGAATGCGACCATTTTCGTAAGTGGGCTCCGGGCGTCCGGTCAGGGTGATGTCAAGCTCTCGTGAGGCGGTGCGTGCGTCTTCGTCGAATGTTTCATAGAAATCGCCCACTCTAAAAAACAAAAGACAACCTGGATATTGCTTTTTCACGTCCCAGAACTGGCGCATCATGGGCGAAAGTTGCTTTTCTTTCTCGGACGTATTTTCCACAGTCAATTCCCTTCACCAAATTTACATCACACATATTACAAAAGCTATCCGAGCAGTCCTAATAAGCTTCTGGTAATATGAGATTCGGAGTAGTAAACCAAAAGTAAATGGCAAAAAAAGGGGCTGTTAAACCAATAATGACTGATTCTAGTATTCTGGGGCGCCAATCGCGAAATCTTTGTTCTTTAGCCCTGACTATGTGTCTTGCTACAGCGCTGTCAAGCGCTGCCTTGCCTGCAGATTCGGCTCCTGCCAAAGCAGCTGAAAAGGATGCCCATGCCGAGTCTAAAAAGAAAGAAGACTCCAAGGGTAAGGGCAAAGAAAGCAGCAAATCAGGCGATGACAAAAAGGCTGATGACAAAAAAGCCGAGTCCAAAAGTACCGCACCAGAACATCCGGTGATTGCCAATGTCATTGATGTGACGCCTC
>CAZEQP010000120.1:0-7816 GCA_964514345.1 uncultured Candidatus Obscuribacterales bacterium | reverse complement strand
ATTTTCGGCCAGCGTGATCGCATGTCCTTCGTCGCCCAAAATTTCACATACGGACGATGATGCTGCCACTACATGCTCAAGACCTGCGTTGACCATAACTGTTTCCAAGCTCCTCTCGGCTCCTTCCAACTTCAATACGATGTTGTAAATTATTACTCGTTTTATACACTAAATGACAACCTTTCGCGGCCGATCCTGTAGATATCTTTTGGTGATATCTTCATTGTGTTGAGTCAAATCGAGCTTTTTCGGTTAACAAATGGTCAAACTACAAGAGATTGAAAACGCCGCTTCTTTTATTGACATCCTCAAAAAAAACGGTGTCAGCCGACAGAGTGACAGCCTCTGGATAAGCGCCTGTTATTGCCTGGCCAAAAGAAAAGTGGCGCCTGCTAATCTTTCTCAAGCATCCTTGAAACTTCTGTCCTGCTTTGAATCCAAGCTCCAATTTGATTCAAGCCCTCTGGCACTCAGTATCGGTGTTTTTTTAAACCAACTGGAAACAGACCCCGACTTGAAGCCGACAAAGGAATTTATTTCTTTATTCAAGACGATCTCTTCTGATTGTCTTTTGCCCGCCTGGACCGCGCAACTGCTTCGACAAGACAAAGAAACATATTCCAGAGCCAGACTCTCGCGCTCATATGAAGAACTGGGCCGTCTCACTCAATGGTTCACGCCTTCCTGGATCGCTTCGCATCTGGCACATGCAGTCATCACCAGCAGAACCGATTATTTTTTTGACCCCGCCTGTGGTGCCGGACACATTCTGGTGGAGGCGTTGAAAATACTTTGTATAGAACATTCCAATTCACCGGCTGAATGCATAAAACAGTTAATCGGAATTGACATAGATTCGGATTTGCTCAAACTGTCCGCTCTTTCTCTTTATCTGTGCGCTCTGGATCACAATAAAGAATCGGTCCCGGACAAGGAATTGAACATTCCGGCGCTTTATGTGCTTGCACAAAAAAAAGAATTGGGCAGTTTGCTGCTTGCAGTGGACGGTCATGAAAAACTGAATTTAGTGCGTTACGACGGGCAGTCTTTTCCCACTACCTGCCTGCCTGGAAGTTACAAATCCATAGCCGCCAATCCTCCTTATTTAGGTTATCGTCTTATGCCCAAAGATCTGGTGGCATTTTTACGTTCCAATTATTCCGGTTCTCACTATGATCTTTATGCCGCCTTTCTGGAGCTGGGCACACGGCTGCTTGACGAGGGAGGAAAGCTTTCTTTCATATGTCAGCAAAGTTTTCTCAGTATCACACGCTACGAAAATTTGCGCCGCAAACTGCTTGAAAATTTTCAATTCAACAGTGTGGTAACTCTGGGCTCCGGCGCATTTGAAACCAGAAGTGGTGAAAAGGTGAGCAGTGTTATCGTCACTTTGACACGTTCACAAAATAAGGATTATCTTCTTGCACACGCGGATTTACGCCGGACAGTCCAAAAAAATCTGGCCAGGAAGAAGGGCATCAATACTTTAGCCACCAACAATGTAAATGGAATGCAGCTGATCAGCGCAGGCAAACTAATTTCAGGCACTCCTATTTTGCCCGACTGTCCTTTTGAAATCGCTTCTTTATTGGGCAATCTGCCTGCACTGGGAGATGAAGAAAGCGGAGTGGTTGCCACCAACGGACTTTTCACTTGTGACAACAAGCGCTTTGTCAAACATTACGCTCAAATAAATGAGACAGAAAAACATCTTTATGTTCCTTATGACAAGGGCGGCGGGCAAAAATGGTTTGCCAGTTCACCCTACTTATTGTGGTGGCAGGACCAGGGAGATTCAATCCGCAATCTTAGAGTGGAACGCGGTCAATCGCGCAGCCTGCCGGGAGAAGAATATTATTTCAAGCCAGGCATCACTTATTCATACATAGGAACGCGCGGATTTAAAGCCAGGCTATTAAGCCCCGGCAGTGTATTCGATATTGCCAGCTCTTCTTTGTTTTGCCGACCGCATAGTGGGCTAAGCATGCATTATTTGCTCGGTTTTTTGAACAGCTCGCTGGTTGTTTTTATTCTCGGTCAACTCAATCCCACTGTAAATTTTCAAATCGGAGACATAAGAAGAATACCCTTCAAAACAGCCGATAAAGACCTTGCGCGAGAAGTAAGTTCACTGGTTGAGGATGCCATTGTAATTGCGGCAAATTATAACAGTCTGAATCCAGACTCGCCGGCTTTCAATGCAGAGCAATCGCAGCGCCTGGATTGTTCAATCGAGGACTATGTAAATCAACTGAACCAGTCTGAACGCTTGCTGCAAGAAAAAATAAACGCGCTCATATATGAACTATATGCGGTATCATCGCAAACACGCCGGCTTATAGAAGAAAACTACTGGGTAAAGAATTCCAACCAGGCTGCTTTTAAGCGACTGCAAACATCCTCAACACGGTTGACATCTGCCGCCGGCTCCAGAGGATAAGACATAATTCCGCGCCCTTTATATAGCCCGGGAAAATCTGGGGAGCGGGGAATTATATGGAGGTGAAAATGAGGCACCGCCTCAGCCAGACTGAATGTATAGACTCTTTCACATTCGCTCACATGCCTTATGCTTTTCATGGCGGCGCCGAGTATGCCACCATATGTGGTTAACTCAGCGCGGTTCGCCTCGGACAGATCGAGGAAATGTCTTTGAGACTGCAAAATCAAATAACCAAGAATGTCTGTTTCCAGACTATGGCGCAGCAGCCATTGTTCATCTGAGTAAATCACTTGTGCAGACGAGTAGCCGGAAGCATCCCTACAAAGCTGGCATTGTGTCATCTTATTTCAGTGCTCACAGGTTCATTGTCTTGCACGGCAGCAGGCGGCACTCTGCGACGTTGATTACGCTGGTCTTGAGCCATTCTGCGACGGCGGCGATTTTGCTGAGTCGGCTCTTCGGCGGTTTGTTGTGGAGGCTGGTCCGGTCTGGGTTCTTCTCTTTGCACTTGTTGTGGAGGCCTGCGGTCGTCCTGAGTCATGCGCGCTCTGGGTCCGGGTGTTTCTTCTTCGGCGGAAGGACCCTGTTCGTAAGGTCTGCGGCGATTGTCGCCAGGACCGCGTCTGTATACCGGTCCGCGAGGACTTTGAGCTTCATGCATAGCCCGGGCACGTTCCATCATATAGTCGGGCGGGGGCACATTGGACGGGAATCGAGCCGGTCCATGAGCAATTGGCGGAGGCGGCGCTTTCAACTGATAAAGCGGCTGGAATTGATCTCCGCTTCCGGTTCCCACCAGTTCGCTTCCATCGGCCTGGAAGGTTCTGTTTACTTCGATTCTCTGACCATCTACTTCTTTGTAGCCGGATATGGAAACATTTCCTCTTTGATCTCTTTGCACGCTGAGTTCTCTTATTTCACCGGTTTCTTCAATTTTCCAGTTGTTGCCATCTTGACGTACATAAGTCTGGCTGTTCCATCCGGTTACTTGATCTCCCTGAACAACAGGTTGTCTGAGTGTGAAGCGTGTCACTTTGCCGCTGGGGTCGTATGTAAATTCGACCTGCTGGGCATTGAAACGCGAACCGAAGCGTGTCATATTCGGTTGCTGAGCATTGGACACGTCCAGCACCACTTGCTTGTCACCAGGCACATCGCGACTTGAATCCCAGGCTACCACCTGCAGCTGATTGCCCTGCAGGTATGTGGTATTGCCTGTGGTGTAGTCATAATGGAAGCGTCTGCCGTCGGCCGCTCTGGATACGACACCATTGGCGGTGAAATGATGCTCTCCACCGTTTTCATCGAGTACACGATAATCACGATTGGCGTATACATGAATTTGTTTGCCTGTGGTCTGATCGATATGAACTCCCATTGTTACTTCGGTCTGGTTGGCGGGGAGGAACTCTCTCATTTGCGGGTTGGCTCGCAAAGCAGCCAGATTGGACATAGTCTGTTGCGGGTCACCCGGAACCAGAAGCTGAGAAAGTTGTCCTATTCTTTGCACTTCTTCAGGGGTAAATGCCGTTTTGCCCTGTACTCTATTGGCTCTGAATTCAAGCCACTGGGGTGGTTGGCCGGGAAGTTCGGGCCGTATGCCCACTTCTTCTATCTGACCCTGGGCATTTCTTCTGGCATAACTGAAAACCGCATCAGGCGATCCCTGACCGGGGACCATTCCATTGATTCTAGCCCCGGTTTGTGACAAATACATATATTCGGTGGATCTGCCGTCGGGATAAACAACTGATCTTAAAGGCTGAATTTGCTGAGGAACGGCTCTGCCGTCCGGACCTTCAACAAGAGCGGTGATAATTCTATTGTCTCGTCTGGTTCTGACACCATTTGCTTCCTGCCTGAATCCTTGAGCATCAAGATATTGCATTGAACCGGTCGGACTCAGTTGAACATCGCCTGCCAGTTGAGCCACTACCTGACCCTGACCGGTTGAGGGATCGAATTTGGTTACACGAACACCGCCTTGCTCCCTCACACCAGACTCTATTCTTTGAATCTGCTGACCGCCGGCGGTGTTTAATAATCTAACTATATGATATTCGGCTATTCTTCCCTGTTCATCATAACGAGCCTGGAAGTATCTGCCGTCCGGACTCAAAACTTTTGTAGGCAGACCATTTTGATATTCATATTGCACGCCGTTTCTTGAAGCTCTCACAGGTCTGCCGGCATGGTCGAATTCTTCAAAAGATCTGCCGTCTTGATAGTCTGTGCGTGTTATTCTGCCCTGAGACAGCGTGTCTCTGCGTCCGTCTGAATGAATAATTTGAGTAGGTTCACCGCCTTCAAATTTAATTCTCTTACCGTCAGCTTCGATAGATTCGAACATGACATAGCCGTTTTGAGTGCGGGCAAATCGAGCCAGAGATCCCGACTGCACGTCAACGCGGATCATCTCACTACCGTTACCTAAAGTGAACTGATGCACCGGTTGACCCTGCAACCTTTGTTGTTGCTGCCCGACTTGTACATCGGCACCGGCGCCACGCTGAACCATGATCCTGGCATTTCCGAACTGGACAAAAAGTCTCTCGCCGTCCGCCTGCACTTGAGCTTCAGGATATTGTGCGCCTATTGCTGTCGGCGATGAGCCGAAAAGTTGCCATTCCTGGGTTCCGATCTGATTCTGAATTCTTAGCTCAGGTCGGTTAGCCGGGCTTGCCGTAATAGGAGCAAGAAGTCTTTGATCACCTATAAGGTTAGGAACACCTGTGATACCTGCCTGGGGTACTACACGCTGATCACCCTGTATAACTACTCTCTGCCCACCCGGCTGGACAACTCTCTGGTCTTGCTGTCCGGGAATAGCCTGGGGCACGACCTGATTATATTCAGCCCGCCAGGCTCGCGCCTGAACTTGCTGGTCCGGACGACCGGTCAAATTGGGAGCGACGTCCTGACGACCTTGAATGACGGCAGGAGCAACCTGGTTGATGATATTTCCTTTCAAACCCTGAGGTCCGTTGCCTATAGGCGCGATCAAGGGAAAATCGGAGTGTGCCTGCTGCATTATCTGGTCGCGCGTCAAACCCTCGTTGGCGCGGAAAAAAGTGCTCGGTAAATGACCGTCCAGGCTTGCAGTTTGCATGGGGAAACTGTCTGCAATCAGCTTGTCGTGCAGGCTGGCAGTGTCGGTCGAGCCTAAAGCGCCAACCTGCTGGTTGACGTTCTCTGCATTGCCCTGGGGATTTTCGCTGACTGACATTGCTGTGCTGGATTGCCTGTGCGTTGTGGGTCCGAATGTCCTTAGTCTATAAAGACAGGCAAGACAAAACACTGGGGAAAACCGTGCCGCAAGACCCCAAGCATGGTGATAACCGTGCCCCCCGAGGCAAATTTAATATATATCGGGCAGGTTAAATCCCTGCAGAATTTAACAAACTGCTCCCTCAGGAAAGCCCGGAGATCCACAAGATCTCAATAAGCAATCTATTCGAGCTACTTTGAAAACTTTATAAATGCTTGGCTTTAGATTCTCAAATCGACAGCTTTTATTTCTTGCTTCCACCGAAGTGACATATTCTTCCAACCACTCAAGACCATCCACTGTGATAAAAGTGCACTGAGTAAAATTAATAACTAGTGGACTTTCGTTTTCATCCAGAAATTTTTGAGCACCCTGTATTTCTCCATCAAAATAAGCTGGAACTTTTAGAGTTTTAACAGTGGCTTGGCTCATTATATTTCTCGTTTAGATCTATTTAGGTGGTTGACGTTCAGGATAGGCACTGATGAATAACTGAACCATTTCTTCAATCATTGGGAAACGGGGATTGGTTTTAATACTCAAATCTTCGAAAGCAGCTTTAACTAAATTAGGGAGTTCTTTCTGGAAATCTTCCGGTTTAATACCTAATTCAGATATGGCTAGCGGTTGTTTGCAAAGCCTGCCAAGATCATAAACTTTCTGCTTTAAAGCTTTAATGCCCTTTCTTATTTCTTCTAAGGTCTCGCCTTTTCCTTGCGCCGGTTTGTACAGTCCGAGGAATTCGGCCGCTCTGGCATATTTTTTGTCGGCCACCCAGGTGTGATAGTTCGAAATTGAAACGAATTTGCCCGGCACATTTTCGTTGTAGTCCAGGGTGGAAAGAAGAAAGACGCCGTTGGCTCTGCCGTGTGGCACATCGAATGTCGCGCCCAGACTGTGAGCCAGGGCATGGTTAACACCCACCGACACGTTTCCGATTGCCATTCCGGCCAGACAGGAGGCGTGATGCAGTTTGTGGCGAAAGACTATGTCGTCCGGGTGCTCGAGAATCTGAGGCAGAGCTTCGAGAATTAGACGCATCGATTCCAGAGCCAGACCGTCTGTGTAGTCGAAAGCGACAGCCGAAACAAGAGCTTCCAGTGCATGAGTGAGCGCATCGAATGCGGTATCACAAGTAACCGAAAGCGGAAGGGACTTGGTCAGGTTGGCATCGACGATTGCTATGTCGGGCAATAGTGTCTGATCCACAAATGAAATTTTGCGGTGCTTCTCGTTGTCCTTCATCACCGCAAAGGGCGTCACTTCCGAACCGGTACCGGATGTGGTGGGGATGGCAATGAGTTTTGTTTTGTTGGATTTTGGGAACTGTGCGATTCTGTGCCTGAAGTCAAGGAATGCGACCGACAGATGATTGATGTCCATGTCGGGGTAGTCGTAGAACAAACGGATCAGTTTCGCCGCATCGAGGACCGAACCTCCACCCAGCGCCACTATAGTATCAGGTTTGGTGGCACGCAAGAAATCAACGGCGTCTTTAACAGCTGCGTAATCCGGCTCCACACCGATATTGTCATAAACTTTTGTTTTGCAGTCTTCCGGCATCTTGTCCAGCACCATGCGAAGATGTCCGCGTTTGTCGGCCGATTTTGTTGTCAAAATCACTGCCGACCTGGTTTTCTGATGACTCAAGATTTCGATGCTGCCCGGGTTCACATGCAGGCTGTTGGTGGTCTGAAAGACCACATCATATACGGTGCGGCGGGGGACTTTTTTGTAATTGATAAGATTTTTGATGCCGACGTTGTCGGAGGTTATGTTACCGCCGCCGGTACCACAACCGAAACTCAAAGTGGTGTTGAGATTGTTGTAAACTCCGCCCAGACCGCCTATAGAAGTAGGGCAGTTGACTATGATGCGTCCTGCGTTTATGGAATCGGCAAACAGAGCAATCACATCTTCATCACGGGCGAACACTCCGGCGGTGTGTCCGGTACCGCCACCATAATTGATATCAAGAGAACGGTTGATGCCTTCGTATACCGAGTCGACAAAAACATATCCGAGCACCGGCATCAATTTTTCAACGGCAAGACGGTGGTGGCGCAACTCGCCTTCCAGCGGGCACACACTCATTTTTGTGTTGA
>CAZEQP010000119.1:0-7820 GCA_964514345.1 uncultured Candidatus Obscuribacterales bacterium | reverse complement strand
TTAGGCATCAGAAGGTGCCATACAAAAAAAAAGGGTTTTTAATATTTTTTTTGCTTTTTCTTCCGCTTCACCGGTAATGCTATCGTGAACACTTTCCGGAATGCCCAGCCCGATCTCGTTGGTGCTGGGGTTGCGCACCCAGTAATTGCCTTCATCGTGTATTTGCTGAATGCGCCGCCTGGCCTCTTCTCTTATGGCATTGGCTCTTCTCATTGCATCACTGAGAATGTCGGATTTTCTTTTTTCAGCCTGTGCCACTTCAGACTCATACTTTGTTTTAGCTTCTTCTTTCATCAGGTCTTTACGTTTTTGCGCTTCCACCAGAGCCGGGTCTTCAATTTCATTTTCAGAATTGTCGTCATCTGAGAGACCTTCTTTGGCTCTGGTCAATTTATCGATATGATCGATAGCCAGTTTGCAGGCTTTGGCTGTTTTGAAATCAGGCATTTTTTCAATGCAAAGGTCATAATATTTTTTAGCCAGGTCGTGTTCTTTGAGGGCAAGATATGTATTGGCAAGCTGATAGTAAGCCGGCCAGTAGTTCTTGTTTTGTCTGATTATGGAGTTAAAGCAACGAACCGCCCTTTGATACTCGCCCCGGGAATATAAATCGCAGCCTGTTTTGAAATAATCTGAGCCCTGAGCAGTTTGGACAGCGGACTGCCAGATAAAAACTGCAATCAGGCAGGAACCTATGGCGGCTGTCTTTACTTTCGGCCTCATTTTCGTTTATAGGGGCAATGGAAAAATTATAACTATCAAGATAAACTATATGTTGGCAAAAAGCTCAAAAAAGGCCAGATTAATGCCAATAGTGATGGCAATTCTTTTGAGTAACTGTTTCAATAGAAAATTGTCACCGGATTTTAAATAATAGATGTTGTCAAAAAAACTTATCGCGCTAGCTACAATCCTGCTCTTGAGTGTCCAGCCGTCATTGGCGCAAGAAACTAATTCAACCCCGGTATCAAAAGACCAGCCGCTTATTACAAGCATGGAAGCTGAGCTCAAACGCAGCTTTGACAAGCTTAAGTCGCATGGAGATTTCCCTCTTTATTACCTGGGTTATCGACTGTACGACACAAATACCATAACCGTTTCGGGGGAATATGGAGCTCTCACGCAGGAAGTCGAACCGGTTCGTTCTCGTTATTTGAGTGTGGATGTCAGAGTGGGCTCGCCTGAACTGGATAATACTCACAAAATCAGAGAGCAAGGTTATTTGAGTTCTATGAGCAGCACGTCTTTTCGCAAAGATGTAAACATTCCTATTGAAGACAACGATATGGCTTTGCGTCAGGCACTGTGGCAGCAAACAGATCAGTCATACAAAGAAGCACAACAACAATTCGCCAGAGTTACGGCAAATCGCGACATCAATGTCACTGAAGACGACACGTCAAATGACTTTTCAAAAGAAGATAAAGCAGAGTATTTTGAACAAAGCCAAAAGTTCGATATGGAAGACACGAGCAAAATCGAACAATGGACTCAGCTGGTGAAAAGACTTTCGGCTATTTACAGAAAATATCCGACTATTTATGATTCGTCGGTTGTTTTTCAAGCCAAGCTCACCAAGCGTTATATGGTGAACAGTGAAGGCACCAAAATTGAAGATTCGCGCACTGATTACCGCATTTATACAACTGCTCAGGCGCGGGCTGATGATGGTATGGATCTCTGGCTTTATGATGATTTTGAGGCAGTGAAACTTGATGAAATGCCGCAGGAAGCACAGCTTATCGAGATGGTTTCTAAAGTGGCGGACAATCTGGTGAAGCTGGAAAAGGCGCCTAAAGCACAGCCTTTTGCCGGACCGGCTATTTTGCGCTCTAAAGCGGCCGGGGTATTTTTTCATGAAGTGTTCGGTCACCGCATGGAAGGACACAGACAAAAAGATGAAAAAGAAGGTCGAACATTCACTAAAAGTATAGGCAGACAAATTATGCCTGCCTTTATATCCGTGGTGGATGACCCGACTCTTGAGCGTTTGGGCAATGTTTCGTTGAACGGATATTATAAATATGACGACGAAGGCGTGCCGGCTCAAAAGACCGTGCTTGTTGAAAATGGAGTGCTCAAGTCATTTTTGATGGGGCGCTCTCCAATAGACAATTTTCCCAGATCAAACGGGCACGGACGTTGCGCCCTGGATGAAACTCCTGTTTCGCGTATGGGAAATCTTATGATTCAATCAGAGAAATGTGTGCCTTATGACGAATTGAGACAGATGCTTATAGCTGAAGTGAAACGTCAGAAAAAAGATTACGGACTCATTTTTGATGATATTGCCGGTGGTTTCACAGTCACTCAGAGTCAGGCTCCTCAGGTATACAGCCTGAAGCCTCTCATTGTGACTAAAGTTTTTGCCGATGGCAGACCGGATGAGCTTGTCAGAGGAGTCAAAATAGTGGGAACACCTCTAACCGCTCTGGAAAAAATTATTTGTGCCGCCGATGATAGTGGAACATTTAATGGTGTTTGTGGAGCCGAATCAGGCAGTGTTCCTGTGTCGGCATCTTCTCCCAGTTTGCTTGTGGGCAGTCTTGAGGTGGAGTTGAAAGACAAAAGGCAGGACAAACCTCCCCTTTTGCCGCCGCCTATTCACGACAAAGCCGACAAAGCCGAAGATGATTCACAACCTAAAGAAGGAGGCAAAAGCTGATGAGATTGCCTGCTTTGATTGTAGCCATTGTTTTGAGCGTTGTTTCTGTGACGGCGCAGACTACTCACACTACTCACAGTACTCATACAAAAGAACCGGATGATGTTTTATTCAAGGCTTTGCAAGACGAACTGGTTCGCAATCAAAAAAGGCTGAAGCTGGGAGCACATTCACAGCCCTATTTCTTGCAATATAAAGTGCTCGATTCTGAAACTTGCTATATAACCGCAAGTTGCGGGGCAATTGCCCAGTCGCGCACAAGCCGGTCTCGTTATTTATATAGTGATGTCCGTATCGGTGATTATGATCTGGACAGTTCACGCAAACCGGGCAATCTAGATTCACTCTTTGGATCCAGTTCGATGGGTGTTAGCCAGAGTCTGCCCATAGAAAATGACTATTATGCTCTGCGCCACCAGATGTGGTTAGCCAGTGATCGTGCCTATAAAAAGGCTATTGAATCTTACGAAGACAAAAAAGCTAATCTGAAATCGCATCCTGAATCAGACAGGCTGAGCGATTTCAGCCGCGAAAAACCGGTTGTATTTATCAAACCGGCAGTTTCTTTGAAATTGGACAAGAAAAAATGGGAAGACACTTGCCGCAAACTGTCTGAAGTATTTGTGCAATATCCTGAAGTCGAATATTCAGTGGTGAGTTTCTCCTCGCAAGCAGGCAATGCGTGGCTGGTCAACAATGAAGGTTTCAAACATCGCGATGGAAAACTGCAAACCATTCTTTCAGTGTTTGCCCGTATAAGAGCCAAAGACGGACGACCTTACTGCGACGCTGAATTCATAGCAGGCGACGCTGACAAAGATCTTCCCGATTACAAATCTATGGAAAAATCCGTCAAAGATTTGATATCAAGACTTAAACGCACAGCTGATGCACCTCTGGCTAAAGCTTACTCCGGTCCTGTTTTGCTTGAGCCTGATGCGGCTGCTCCGATGCTTTATATGGATATCGCCAACATGACTGCGGCTGCGCATGAAAAATCAGATGCATCCTCCATGTTCAGGGCTGTGCAACCCACTCGTCACAAAATCAATCAAAGAGTTTCATCGCGTCTTTTGACTGTAGTGGACGATCCGGCTGCCACCACATATAAAGGCGCCCCGTTGCTGGGGAATTATGAAATAGATGATGACGGCATGCCGGCGCAGAAGCTTACCTTAATAGAAAAGGGTATATTGAAAAATTTCTGCACCAGCCGGATTCCCACTCGTGATACCAATGGCAGCAATGGGCACTCACTAAACGGCATAGGCAGTGTGAGCATTTTGTTCGTCTCAGCCGAACCATCAATTCAATCTAAAAAATTGAAGAAAAAATTGCTCGACCTGGGCAAGGAACAAGGCTATGACGAGGTCTATATCATTAAAAGAATAATCCGCATACCTTCATGGCTTTCAAGCTCCGATTCTGAATCGAGCTCTTCTTTCTTTTCCAAATTAGGCGGTGAACTTACTTTATATCCCAGTGAAATGTACAGAGTTTCGGTTAAAACTGGAAAAGAGGAACTGGTCAGAGGCGGGCGGTTAAGCGTCCAAATGGCACGTGTTTTGCGTGACATCACTTGCGCTGGCAACGACGAAAAGGCCTGCTCTTTTGTGCAGGACGCCATGTATGTGTCCAGTCTGGTGGTTCCTTCAATAGTCTTGTACGACGCCGATCTCAAAGAACCGGCAAAAAGTGCTGAAAAACCACCGGTACTTGAAAGTCCGCTGACATTGAAAACGCAGAAATCTAAAGAGGAATAGGAAAAACTTTCATGCAAGAAATGGTTGAATGCCCGGCATGCAACGGTATGAACGAAAGAAACATGCACTATTGCATGCATTGCGGTGAAGACCTGGCCGTTCATCGTGAAGAAATAGTCCGCCAGCCCGGCAAAACAGGCATAAATCTTATCCCGTGTCCTTCCTGCCGCCGCACAGATCCCTTAAGCACCCATTTTTGTGTTTTTTGCGGTGTGGACATACCGCGTATGAGCCAATCTGTTTCTATGGGTTCTATGGGCTCGGTGCAAAGCGCACCCACTTCAAATGCAGGTTCAAGCTCAACTGCCGCCGAAATTCCGGCGCCTGCGGTTCATTCGGCTGCCGCGGCAGGCATTATGTCACCTTTTAACACTCTTTCAATCGGTCTGGGTATTCTGGGGGCTATCGCCGGGGTGGCTCTTGGCATGCAACCTGTATTACAACCATTGAGTTGGCCCTCAGACGGGCTTGTTGTTTATGTAAAGCCTGGTTTTGCCAATGTTGTGGTTGAAGATGCAACCCGCAAGCTTTTGGTTTTAGGTAAATCATCTAAAGACGGCTATGTAAGTTTTCCCGATTTACCCGCAGCAGAATATATAATTCGAATAAGTGCGCCTGGGCATAAGACCATCAGGCTGAATTCTCCAGTTCTTGAAAACCGCACTTCGGTACTTGGATTTCCCTCAGCAATCGAACTTCCACCCGCCTGAAAAAAATATATGACTAGCAGCCGAACCCAGATTTGCCCAACTTGCAAAAGAAGCCTTCCCATAGAGGCGACCTTTTGTGGTTTTGACGGCACTGTGCTGAATCCTGCCGCCAGCAAATTGACCAGGTCAAAAACCGGTTCAATTCGCAAATATTGTCCACAATGTCATAAATATTACCCGCCTTATGCCGCCTTCTGCTCTTCTGATCGCTCGGCTCTTGTTTTTGAGCAGGAAGCCACTCAGTTGCCCGGACAGTCCACAGGGGGAGACTTTGGCGGATCGCAGCATGACGACAGAACTGTAGCGCCTGCACGTGCTCAGTCAGGGTCTATTAAAAACAGTCAGCAGGCGGCTTCATCACCAAATGTCGACTTTGATGAAGAAAGCGACGAAGTGCTGGCTTCAAGCGGCGGCTATATGACCAATCTGATTGGCAAAACCATCGACGGCAAGTATCTTATCGAGTCAATGCTGGGCGAAGGCGGCATGGCTGTTGTTTATAAATCGCACCACACTATGATGGAACGCCAGGTGGTTATAAAAGTCATGCAAGGCTGGCTTTTGTCCAACAAAAAATCAATCGAGCGCTTTCAGCGTGAATGCAAAGTCACCGCCAAATTGAACCATCCCAATATTGTCACTGTGTACGACGTGGGCGACATCAACGGCAAAGCACCATATCTGGTGATGGAATATATTCAAGGCGAGTCGCTTGCAGACAAGATTCATCGTCAGGGCGCTCTATCTTTCGAGACCACTGCCGATATTATTATTCAGTTGTGCTCAGGTTTATCCGAAGCGCATTCGGCAGGCATCATACACCGCGATTTAAAGCCGGACAACGTTCTTCTGCAAAATAAATCAGACCGTCCGGACTGGGTGAAAATAGTCGACTTCGGCATCTCGCATCTGGTGCACGGTCAGGCTCAACGTCTGACTAAAACAGGACGCATGGTGGGAACGCCTGAGTATATCGCGCCTGAACAATTGAAAGACAAACCGATGGATATGCGCACAGACTTATACGCGCTGGGCATCATGATGTATGAAATGCTGACCGGCACAGTGCCTTTCGGTGGTGAAAGCGCAGAAGCCATTTTGATGAAACATTTGCTTGAAATGCCTCAGCCGATGAGTGTGCACAAACCTGAATTTAGCGACGGCACTCCTTTTGACGAGATTATTTTGAAGCTGCTGCAAAAAGAGCCGGATCACCGTTATCAAACAGCGGCTGAATTGAAGCTCGATGTGGAAATGCTTCAAGACAAGTTAAAAGCAAAACGTGCTTAAAAATGAAAAGAGCAAAGAGTAATTTCAAAAAAAACTTCAGTCTCTTTTTGAGCACCCTGGCTCTGGCTTCATCATTGAATATGGCTCAGGCTGCTCCGCAAAGACCGATTTTGAGCGAACTGGAAAAAGAGTATCAATCAGCCAGTGCCAAAGGCAATCTTGAGAAAGAATCAGAAGTGTTGTACGCCATGGGCGAGGAACACTTCCAAGCCGGCAATTTTGTCCAGGCGGACAAATGCTTTCGTGATTCGCTTGCCATTGATGAAAAAATTGCCGCTTCGGGTTCGGGCTCGCATAAAAAATCAGGCGACGATAAATCATTCATAGGGCGTATTCATACAAGAATCGCTCTGGCGCAAATTCTTATTCAACTGGACAAAAAAGACGGCAAACTGGAAGAAGCAATCAAATTGTACGAGGAAGCTCTTTCGGTCTGTAAAGAACTGAATAAGAATGAAGAAACGGCAAAAATTATTCCGCAGCTGGCAAGCATACATATAAAGAACGGCAATACGGCTAAAGCAGTTGAACTTTATGAAAAAACGCGCGCCCTTGCCCGTGACATCAAAAATGTAGAATGTGAAATCGTGGCTATTACAGGTCTTGCCACTGTAGCCCGGCTGGAAAAGAAAAATGATGTTGCATTGAAACTTTTGCTTGAAGCCAAAGAAAAGGCGGACGTAGAGCTTGATAGTCTTGCTTTCGGACGCATACTGTTCGAGCTTGGCCGCACTTATTCAGATATGGCTTTGCCCCCCAAAGCGATTGAATATTACACTCTTGCCGCCAAAGAATTTGAAGATGCCGCCGAGCCTCTTATGCAGGGACGAGTTCTGGTGGAAATGGGACAGGCTTATTTGATTGAACGCAATTCAAAAGAAGCCGTAAACACGCTGAGCAAAGCATTGCAAATTCTGGAAGCTGAAAAAGACCTGAATAACACGGCCAGTTGTTTAATAGCTCTTGGTGCGGCTAAAGCCGATAACGGTCAATTTGACGAAGCTCAAGCCGACCATGCCAGAGCTCAGGAACTGGCTGCCAAAGCAGGCAATCACAAACTTGAACTGGAAGCCATTTCAGAGCAGGGATTTGATTATTTTCTCAACGGCAGCACTGAAAAAGCTTTGCAAAAATTTCTCACCGCCAAAGTTTATATGGAAAAAAACGGCAGTTTCTCCAAACAACAACAAGCCACTGTTTTGCGTGATTGCGGAATGGGCTACCGCTCGGTGGGACAAACCGATTTAGCCGTTCGTTATTACAAGGACGCCGCCACCTTATTCGGTATCTGTCAAAAACCGGTGGAACAAGCGGTTATGCTTGACAGTATGGCCGTGGCTTATCTTGACACGGGCAAATTGTCCGAATTTGAAAAGTACCACGCCGAAGCCG
>CAZEQP010000118.1:0-7833 GCA_964514345.1 uncultured Candidatus Obscuribacterales bacterium | reverse complement strand
GTGTAATTAACAGAAGCCACCCAGAGGCGTAAAACATCTGCGCCGTATTCTTTTATAACTTGCTGGGGCTCGACTATATTTCCAAGCGACTTGGACATTTTGCGTCCGCTTTCATCCACTACAAAACCATGAGTCACCACCGTTTTATAAGGCGCCCGACCATGCAAAGCCACACTTGTGAGCAATGATGATTGGAACCAGCCGCGGTGCTGATCTGATCCTTCTAGATACAATTCGCAAGGTGAGTGTTTTAAGTTCTCACGCACATCAAGCACTGAGGCATGGGTCACACCTGAATCAAACCAGACATCCATTATGTCTGTTTCTTTTTCAAATTCGGTTTTGCCGCACTTTTTGCATTTAGCGGTATCGCCTAAAAGTTCTGCGGCTGATAAAAGCCACCAGGCATCAGATCCGGCCAGACGTCCATCGTGTTCAAGGGTTTCATACTTAACCGCCACTTTTTCCATTGATTCGGCGGTCATCAAAGGTTCACGACAATCGGAGTCGGCACAATAAAACACTGGTATGGGAACCCCCCAGACTCTCTGTCTTGAAATGCACCAGTCGGCGCGGTTTTCGACCATGCTGTAAATTCTGTTTCTGCCTGTGGCCGGTACCCAGGTGACCTGGTCTATGGCTTCGAGTGCTTTTTTGCGGAAGCCATCCACTGATGCAAACCACTGTTCAGTGGCCCTGAATATAAGAGGCTTTTTGCAACGCCAGCAATGAGGATAACTATGAGTGTATGTCTGATGATTTAGAAGAACACCTATTTCTTTTAAATGCTCGACTATTTTGACATTAGCCTCATCATAACGAAGGCCGGATGCCACCGGTCCTGCTTCTTGCGTGAGTACACCGCGACCGTCTATGGGTGAGACTATTCCCAGGTTGTATTTTTGACCTATCTCAAAGTCTTCAGGACCGTGTCCGGGAGCTGTGTGCACACATCCTGTACCTGTGTCGTCGGTGACATGCTCACCACATATGACACGACTCAGTCTGTCTAAAAATGGGTGCTTACATTCAAGCAATTCAAGTTCTTTGCCTTTGCATTTGCCCAGAACGGTTCCTTTTATACCTGTCGTTTCTTCAAATTGTTCGCGCAATTTATCCACAACTACAAGCACACCGTGCTCTTTGGTATCAAGAAACTCATAAGTGAATTCAGGATGCAGACAGACTCCCAGGTTGCCTGGAAGAGTCCAGGGAGTAGTGGTCCATATTACAAAATGGACTGTTTTGTCTTGAGGCACAAATCCGGGCAATTTTCCTTTGCCTGATTTCTTATCCAATTCGAATTTCACAAATATAGAATGTGACTTGTGCTCGGCATATTCAACTTCAGCTTCAGCCAGAGCCGTTTCACATGTCGGGCACCACTGAACAGACTTCAGACCTTTGTATAGATAGCCTGCCTGAGCCATTTTTGAAAAGACACGAATCTGGGCCGCTTCAAATTTAGGGTCTAAAGTTATGTATGGATTTTCCCATTCGCCCCATACACCTAGACGTCTGAAATTGCCTTCCTGACCGGGCATATTGTGCAAAGCAAATTCACGACATTTGGCTCTCAGTTCCACCGGAGTCATTGAGCGTCTGCCGCCTTTCACATTTTTGCAAACGGCATTTTCGATGGGCAGACCGTGACTGTCATATCCCGGCACATAAGGGCTGTAAAAGCCACGAGCCGATTTGTAGCGGGTGACTATGTCTTTCAAAATTTTGTTCAGGGCAGTGCCGATGTGGATTTTGTCCGAACTCAAATAAGGCGGTCCGTCATGCAAAATGAATTTTGGCGCGTTTTTGCGCTTATCCACCGACTTTTGATAAATCTTGTTGTCATCCCAGAATTTTTGAAATTCAACTTCGCGCACAGCGCTGTTGGCTTTCATTGAAAAGTCGGTCTGAGGCAAATTGAGTCTATATTTTTTGTCGGTCATTGCAATCTTCCTGAAAACAAAAATGCCAACGCTTTGCGCTGGCTTAAGTATCGGTATTTAACCAGCCAGCTACATTACTGCACAATAATGATAATCCCCGCGCCATTGGCAGGCAGAGGATGTAACATGAAAGTAGCGGTAAGTGACTGCACTGAAAATACCAAAAAGGGCACTAAATCAGGATATATAAGCCCAGCCCGGTCGTCAAGAAAAGTGCGGGTAAACGCTATAAATAAGTACAGGATTAACACAAGTTCATTTTGGGGATTCTACCTTGCGAACCGAACGATTGATAGCCCTTAAAGCCGCCCATGCCGCCGGAGCCTTGCATAAAGAGAAACTGGGGCATGTTTCCAGTATTGACTACAAAAGCGCATTCAATCTGGTGACCGAGGTTGATAAGGCGGCTGAAAATTTGATCCTTGAAATTCTAAAGGCTGAATTTGCCGAAGATAATTACCTGGCTGAAGAAACCGGGGCAAGCGTAAGCTCTAAAAATGGCAGACGCTGGCTCATAGACCCTCTCGATGGGACCACCAATTATGCTCATGCTTATCCATTTTTTTGTGTGTCGATAGCCCTGGAAGAAGACGGTGAAATTACTCTTGGCGTCATATACAACGCCGTATCAGATGAACTTTTCTGGGCAGAGAAGGATCTTGGCGCCCGGCTGAACGACAAAGTAATTTCTGTTTCCAGTGTGGCCGGTCTCAGCGCTTCTCTTCTTGCCACCGGATTTCCGCCTGATTCAAGAAATTCAAGTTTTCACAATATGACCGAATTCACCACAATAACTCATGCCAGCCACGGTGTAAGACGCGACGGCTCGGCTGCCCTTGATTTGTGTTTTGTGGCTTGCGGTCGATTGGATGGATTCTGGGAGAAAAAACTGGCGCCCTGGGATGTAGCGGCTGGAAGCCTTATCGTACGTGAGGCCGGTGGACGTGTTTCCAATCTTGAAAATGGTCCTCTGGATATGAATTCAGGTCATATACTTGCCACCAACGGTCATATTCACCGTGAAATGGTGGGCATTTTTCAAGATTGCTGCACCAGGTCGAATTAAAGCTTAAGCCGCCAGGAAAGGGTCTGACCGGCAAGAAAAGGTCTGACATCGGCGTAATTTTCCGGCACGACCCACGACTCTTTAACCAGTTCAAGTGTGTGTTGATTTAAGGGTAGACCGTAAAATTCAGCGGCGAATTGTGAAGTGAAAGGCTCTAGTTTGGCTATGGTTCCATAGTCTTCAAATATTTGACACAAAGCAGGCAACAATACAGGAGCCGTATAAACTCCGGCCGCACCGCAAGCGTTTTCTTTGGCTGAAATAAGATGCGGTGCACTGTCTGAACCCAGGAAAAATTTAGGATTGCCGCTTAACGCCGCGTCTATTATGGCCAGTCGATCTGAAGGGCGTTTTGCCACCGGTTTGCAAAAAGCGTGAGGATTCAGACTTGAGCCTATAATGTCATCGAGCGTAAGATACATATGATGAACAGTCAGAGTTGCAGCCACATTTGCAGGAAGCGCCTTGACGCAGTCGATACCATCTCTGGTGCTAGCATGCTCAAGCACAATTTTTAGAGATGGAAAATTAGAGGCGATATCTTTGAGTATATCCAGAAATTCACTTTCTCTATCGAGCGAAAATGCGCCGGGTAATTCCCCGTGCAAACAAAGAACCAGTCCTGATTCCTGCATGGATTTATACACTGGATACAGGGCTTTGAAATCGGTTACGCCGCCTTGCGAATTTGTGGTGACACCATCAGGATAAAGTTTTCCGGCTATGGCGCCGGCTTGCTTTAAGCCGTCTATTTGCGAGGCTGAAGTTTCAGGAGTAATCTTGAAAGTCATAAGAGGTGCAAAATATTTGCCCCCTGTTGCAGATACTACTTCCATTATTTTCTGGCGATAATTTATAACATCGTTTGCAGTCAGAACAGGCGGAGTGAGGTTCGGCATGACCAGAGCGCGTTCACACTGCATGGCAGTGAAAGGCAGGACCGCTTCCAGCATTTCATCCTGCCTGAGATGAACATGCATGTCGTCAATCTTGCGAATACGCAATTTCTTTGCTCCTGTTCTTTTTATCCTGCGATTTATGCTTCAGAATTGCTGACAGTTCCCGGCAAATGGTTCCGGGCAAAGACGGCCCCCTGTATATCATACCTGTGTAGACTTCAAGAAATGAAGCGCCGGCGCTCATGAAATCATAAGCATCCTGACCGCTTGCTATGCCACCACATCCGATGATGACCTGCCAGTCTTTTTTACGCGCATTGACCTTTTTGCAAAGTTCAATAGCTTTTTCTTTTAGAGGGGCTCCACTCAAACCGCCCTGTCCTATTTCTTTGATGCGCTCGGCACTGGTTTTCAAATTTAAATTTTCACGACTGACTGTTGTGTTGCCGCAAACAAAACCGGCAAACTTGAATGAAGCGGCAGCATCAACAATGGACTCAATAAAGTCGCCGTCACTGTCGGGCGACAGTTTGATTAATAGTGGTATTTTGGTGGAATTGAATTTTTGCAGTTCGGACATGAGCAGGCGCATATGATCGCTTTCGGTTACCACCCCTTCTTTAGTGTTGGGACAACTGGCATTGACTGTTACATAAGTAACAGGAAGTCCTCTTATTTTGTTGAAGGTATATATCATGTCCGCCACCGCAGCATCACCGGTGATGGCAGGATCGTTTGTTTTGGCGATATTGAGGCCGATGGGCAGACTGAATTTTGCTTCTTCCAGACGCTGTGCCACTGCATCTGCTCCATGCCCGTTCAAGCCCAGCCTGTTTATCACCGCTTGATCTTCAGGCAAACGGAAAAGACGCGGCTTTGGGTTGCCTTTAGTAGCTCGGGCGCACACCGAGCCAATTTCGGCAAATCCAAAGCCCATTTAACCGAGCACTTCTGTCAGCTCGCCGTTTTTATCGAAACCGGCGGCCAGTCCTATCGGATTGGACAACTGTCTTCCAAATAAATCGCAGCTCAACTCTCCGGCTGTGTTATTCGATGACCCGGAGGCTTTAGCCACCACTTTACCGAAATTTTTGAGAAGCCAGTGCACCAGAACATGCGCTTGTTCGGGGTCCATTTGGAAAAGCAACGGACGAATGATTTTCTCGTAGCTCATGAATATAGACTAGATCCAAAAAGGACCTGTGTAAAGCCTAAAAGCCGCTCTATTTATTATTGATAAGCCTGGCATATTTTCCAGTCCAGGCAGATATGGCAACCCCTATAACTTCAAGCAGCATTCTGGGCGAATCGGTGAAAACATTCACTTTAGAACCTTCAACATTGGACCAGTTTATTGGTACTTCTGAAATTATATAATCCCGCAACCTGGCAATATATAGAATTTCAACGTCAAAGGCGAAACGATCAAGATGAGCCACTGAAAAAATGTCGTGTGCTTTTTCTTTCTTGAAAAGCTTGAATCCGCATTGGGTGTCCCAGATGCCCGGCAGAAGCAAACCTTGCACAATCATGTTGAATGTATTGCCCAGATATTTTCTGTATGCAAGCGCGTTTACAACTCGTTCCTCGTCCGGCTTGGCTCTTGAACCAATGGCGATGTCGGCACCATTTTTAATACTATCCAGAAGTTTATCCAGCTCTTCAATGGGAGATGATCCGTCGGCGTCGTCAAACAAAATTAATTCGCCTGCGGCAGCCAGCATACCGACACGTACGGCATGACCCTTACCTTTGTTTGGAACATATGAAATCAAACGCACTTCAGGATATGACGCGCCAAATTCATCAACATGGTCGCAAGTATGATCATAACTTCCGTCATCCACCACTATAAGTTCGAATGATTGAAAATTTGATTTCAAGTAGTTGTAAACCAGCGCCAGTGTATGCGGCAGACGCCTTTCTTCATTATAGGCAGGTATTACGACTGAGATTTGCGGCATTTATTAGAAGTATGCCACAGCTAGAATCAATTCGGACGCCTCATTAATGGTCCATAACTGGCTGACGGTATGAAGTTCTGAGCATTGAATCCCCTTTGTCTCAAGGCGTGGAACGAATCTCCGGTTCTGATAATCTGATGATGATTGCCGGTCATCCAGGCATGATCACGTCTATTATTGGGATTCAATCCATGACCACTCCACCAGTTCAAACTGCCGGCAATGGCCGGAGCTAGCAATCCTTCCCCTTCTGATACAAGATATCTTGCGCCCAGTGAACGGTGGTCAGGACCATGCCACCTTTCAGACAGGGCATCGATACCGTATGTTCCCCAGTTAGTGAAGTCACGCCCTAATTCTATCGCTACACCATAAGAAGCTGCCGGTGCTAAACGCGGCGCCGACATCATTCGTTGGCGCCAGGTGGTGCCGGCTGAGAACTGGCTGAGAGTTGTTGCCATCGAGCCCCTCATTTCAGAGAAGCTACCCACTGCAGCTGCTTGCGTGAATGAAGGATGAAGCAGCCTGTTGCCCACACCAAACATAGAGCTGGTTGCAGAAGTACCAAAATGCATCATGGTACCGTACATTAAGGTGCGACCGCCAAACTCCAATAAGTTGGACGTCGATGATCTTTCGTTCCATCTGTGTGACACGTCGTTGGCGGCCATGGTGGCGCCAACCGTGGTAGGAACTATAAACGGTCTGGAAAAGTTGTAAACTTGCGCCCCTCGAGCTGTGCTGTTTATGACCGGCAACAGCCTGGAAGCCATACCAACAGGCGCCAGAAGTCCGGCCAGAGCACCTTCTTTTCCTCCTTCATGAAAGCCGCCCCATTCTCCCGTCACCGCCCTGGTGAAAGCGGCATTTACCGATCCTCCCACTAAATATCCTGTCGTCGCTCCGGCTATGAGACCTGCACCTAAAGCCATCAAAGGAGCACCTCCGACAGCTCCGACCACTGTTGCTGAAGCTATGGCGCCAACCACCGCTGCCGCCACACCGGCTGTTACTAACCCCACGGTTCGCCAGTTTCTGTTCCAGAATCCGGTCAATCCGGTTTCGGTCATTCTAATTTTGCCGTCCAGATCAAGATCTTTATTGGCAGCCAACTCCGGACTTCTGTCTCTAACCTCACGCAGAGCTTGATTTGCAGCGGCATAATTGCCCTGTGCCGCATCGTACATACCTTCGGCCAGTCTCAATCTATTGCGTTCGAATTCTACTTCTCTGGCTCGCACATTGCGTGTAACACCAATTAATTCCAGTTCTCTGTTTATTGTTTCAACTTGCAAATATTTTTCACTGGTTTTATTTGGTTCGTCGCGTAAAAAAGCTTGCCGTCCTTCAAACGGTACTCCCAGCTCTTGTAGTCTGGCTTTGAGCTGATTTTCTCTTTCCAATAGGGGACGCAAGGATCCTTCAATAGCTGTCCTCTGCGAATTAAAAGCTGTCCTTACTTGCTGTAATAAAGCCTGCGCTCCGGGACTGCCGTTATCGGTGGTGGCACCCAACTGTCCAAGTCTGAGAGCTTCAAAAAAGCTGTTCAATGACGTTCCCATCGCGGCCGGGTCGTAGCCTTGATTGCGACTAATCTGAGTGAATGCGCCGGTCAAAAATTGATCTCTATCCAGTCCTTGATCCAGATAAGTGTTGGGCTGCAGCATAGCTTCAAGCTGATTGCCGTATTGCGCCCTGGCTTTGATCATGTAAGATTGTGCTTCGCTGAAGTCTTGCAAACGATAAGCCATTTGTGCATATTTAAGCCTGGCTATGCCGACCAGATGCGCCCGCGCCTGCAGAGCTGCCTGCGTTTCAGGATTGCTTGAATTGACTATTTGACTGGCCAGGGATCCGATATCTACATTGTCGGCCAATCTTGCCGCCTGTCTCAATGCTTGATACGCTTCTTGAGTGTCTCCCCGGCCTGAAGCTTGTTGCATCAAACGCAAAATTTC
>CAZEQP010000117.1:0-7856 GCA_964514345.1 uncultured Candidatus Obscuribacterales bacterium | reverse complement strand
CAAATTCCTCTCTGGAAAGAGTACGAAGTTCAAATGCTTCATCAGCTGCTATTGCAAATACATGCTCCTTATCTGAAACCGCCACGATATTATAGTGTCCAAACTGATCGTTGTTTTTTATGGATGTTTCCCAGATGATTTTTCCAATTTCCTGCTCGTGTTCTGGATACAATTGTCCACCTGTTCGCAATTGTCTTATTTTGAGGTTATTTTTTGAGTGAATGAATGGTATGGCGTCTCTATTTTCGGGATGACTGGTGTATGCATGAATTCGCTCAACTGTCCATCTTTCTTTGAGATATGCTTCTATCTGATCATTCAGACTTTTAAGCTTTGTCTCGGTTGCCGCTGGGCTATTTCTAATATTTGCCAACTCCCTGGGATTTATTTTTCGCAGCGGGATCATTTTGAAACGATCTCCACTTAGTGCATCGTACTTGTTATCCCCAGTTCTATCAGGATTCCAGAAAAGTACGAAAGTTCCTCTGGGCGGATTATTCCCAAGAACATCAGTTTGTGTTTTGCAAGAAAAGTGTACTCGCAATGTTTGTCCTGTCTTGCATTGCAGATGAAATGATTTGAAATCTCTGTCCAGATTTTTCATCGCATCAGAGTATGCCTTATCTGTAGGGTAGACTTGGTCCCTGAGAATTATGTCTTTTACCAATAGATTCAAATCAAAATTGGAATAATTAAGTTCTCTGTATTGCCTTGCTTTTTTAATTTCTACAATTAGACAAGATCTGTAGGCAAATGGTATCTTCTTCAGGTTCTTTCTAAAAATATCCATATTTGCCTTCTTGTAATCTTTTCCGAATGGCATAAACTCATCTTCAATGCCGAAGGAATTATCAGTTCCATTTACGTAATTGAAAGCGAGAAGATACTGCTTGTCTTTCAATTCTGCTAAGTCTTTAAAGTTGAAAATTTTGAGCAAATCTGAATATGTCCAAAATTTGACTGTCGCATTTTTATTAAACTCCCCGCGCAGTGTCTCATTAATGACTGCGCTGATATACTTTGGCTTTGGTTCATTGTATTTGGTGTATACGCTCTTTATGGTGAGAATCACTACGCCGTTATATGGAAAAACGAACATCGCCTCCTTCGTCGGTTTGTCCAGATCTGTGAATAAAGAAGTGGTGGCAGAAGATGGTGTGCTGCAGGTGAAAACTGCGATGAACACTAAATGAGAAAACTTTTTCAAAATATTCAACTTGAAGTTTCCTTGGTATTTGTATCCAGCTGAAGTTTCACATAAACTGGCAGATGATCCGAGCCAAGAGCGGGACCGACAACACGGTCAATAACGTGAAAGTCTTTGCTGACAAAAATATTGTCAATCGGCACGAAAGGAGGAATTAGTAGACCGAAGACTTTGCCGGGGCGTGCCGGCCAAGTCGGTCGCATCATGAATCCGTTTTGCGAATCTTTTAGATTTGTCTCTTCCAAAAAGTTTTGCACCGGTGGTGACCAGTTTGCACAATTGGTATCGCCAAGCACTATAGTTGGTGCATCAGTTTTCTTTAGCTGCACGGCTAGATCTGAAAGTTCTGAAATTCGATCGTTGTAGCCTGATATTGTCTGTGGTGCCGCCAGATGAAGCATTGACAGATTTACTATCTTGTTATCTATTATCAATTGAGCGCTTATTTGAGGATGTTGTGACTTGCCTTTATAAGTCACTTGCGAGCCTTGAAGTGGAAAATTGCTGAATATAGAAATTCCTGGTCCTTTCATGATACTCATGCACACACCAGGTTCAAGTTTTTCCATAACCGCATCCACCCATTTCTGGCGGGACTCGGTCAAAACAATGACGTCGGGATTCTTCTCTTTGCAGTATTGAATAAATCCGTCAATGTTTTTATTGTGCTGAAATTCTGTATTGAAATTGACTACCGAGATTGTTTTCATATCCGCTGTTTCGGTAGACCTGTCGCCTTGAATCGAAAATAACGGAATTCCAATCGCACACAACAAAAGAGTTGAGCCGATTGCCATCAACGTATTGTTTCTGAAAGCTGCAAGCAAAAGCGCCAATCCCAGAGGCACCATAAAAACAAGACGCAATTGATTGCACAAATCGCAAAACCAATTGTTTTCGACAAAAGAAAGAGCATAAAGCGTTCCGACCCCGAGAAGGACAGGGGTTATCAAAACAGTCGTGACTTTAGGCAGCTTAAGGAACATGCCTCATTTTATACATATAAAAGTGATAAACTCATCTTTTATAGCAATTTTGGTGGTCCCTTGAAAACCCTGCCTATATATAAGGTACGTGACTACAAAATCGAGCCTTCCAAGGCTGAGCGCCCCGAATACGTCTTTGCGGCAAGCGGGCTGGTTAAGCTCGGTCATAAAGTTTATGTGGTTGCCGACGACGAGCTTAATCTGGCTGAGTTTGACCTTCAGGACAAGGATAAGCCGGGCAAATGGTTCCGCATGATTCCGGGTGATTTGCCTCTGGGCTATAAGCTGCGTAAGAAGCTCAAGCCGGATTTAGAAGCGCTAGTGCATTTGATGCCTGACCAGTACGCTCCGCATGGTGCACTTTTGGCTGTGCCTTCCATGTCGAAGGAAAATCGCATCGATGGCGTGCTCTTGAAGCTGGACAAAGAGTTGGAGATTTCTGGAAATCCCATTCCCATTGATTTTACTGAGATTTATAAGCATCTGGTATTGCAGATTCCCGGGTTAAACGTCGAAGGAATTACTGTCAGCAAAGATGTCGCCAGGCTCTTTCACAGGGGCAATCGCAAACAAGGTCAAAATGCGATAATTGATATCAAAGCTGGTGACTTCTTGCGCGATTTGCATGATACGCACACACCATCGCCCAAAAATATCGTATGTGTGAAAGAATTCGACCTGGGAAAAATAAGTGGGCAGGTTTTAGGATTCACCGACGCAGTTTTGCTGGATGATGGAAACACTTTGTTTACCGCCGCCGCCGAAGACACCGATGACGCCTACAAAGATGGTGAGTGTCTTGGCTCGACCTTAGGTCTGATGAATGCAAACGGCGCTGTCAAAGGCATGATGCAGATTGAAGGCAAACTTAAGTTTGAAGGGCTTTGTTTAAACTCGAAAAATGGTGACAAGATAGAAGTATTACTCACCGCCGACACTGATGATCAGCACCATCCATCGGCTTTGTATAAAGCCAATTTCAGTCTAAAAGACTTTGAAACTGTTGAATCAGCTCTTCCTTCTGAATCCGGCTCATTTGTTTGATTTGATATTCGAGTTGCTGCGCGGCCGAACGTGTTTCGCAAGCGTGGCAGTAGACTAATTGCACCGGTCCGCGTGTGCGAGTATATTTTGCCCCTTTGCCTGAATTGTGCGCAGCCAGCCGAGCTGTGATGTCGTTTGTCCAGCCGGTGTAAAAGGTGTTGTCTGCGCAGCGCAAAATATAGGTATAGTTAAATTCCATACCAGAAGTATAAGCCAGGTAATTTTATGTGACTGTTATAATTGTTTGATGAAGATTGACCCTGGCAAAATCAAAAGTGCATCTTTCGCCCTGGTGATGGTCATTCTTGGCTGTTATTTGTTCGAGCTGCCGCATCTTGAAGCCGGCTTGCTTCTGCCCATCAATGGTGACGCCCTTTCAAATATGGGCGCGAATTTCGGACCGCTGACCATTTCGCAGAAAGAATACTGGCGTCTATTTACTTACGGTCTTTTGCATTCCAATATTTTGCATCTGTTGCTCAATATTTATGCTCTCTGGTCTTTTGGACCGATGGCTGAGACGGCTATAGGAAGAAAAACTTTTGTTTTCATCTATTTGTTCAGTGGTATCGTTGGCGGTTTGTCCAGTATTTTATTTGATCCTCTGCGCACATCTGTCGGAGCGTCCGCCTCCATATGCGGTGTGCTGGGTGCATTTATTTTTGTTTCATGGTTCAAGCGGGAAAGTAGTGATGCCACAGTCAAATTGCGGCGACCTGAGCTCATACTACTGATGGTCTTTCTTTCTTATAGTTTGTTTCTCGGCTTAACTTCCACATTTGTAGATAACGCCGCCCATATCGGTGGCTTTGTCGCCGGGGTGGTGGCAGCCGCTCTTTTGACCAGGCAGTACAAAACTAAAACGGTGACAACCGGTCTAAATCTATTGTTTACTTTTGTATTATTAGCACTGTGCGTGGTGCTGGCTGAGATCGATGCGAATCGATTGAAAAATAATCCTGTTGTGGATGAATATTTATTGAGACAGGAAGGAGCAAAACTAATCGCAAATGAAAAATACCAGGAAGGAATAAACAAATTTGATGCAGCTTTAAAAGTCATCCCTGATGAGCCTTTCGCTTTGCAAGGTCGTGGTGAAGCTTTAATGAAGCTTGATCGTTTTGAAGAAGCCAAAAAGGACTTTGATACCATTCTGGTTAAAGACCCAAAACATAAAGGTGCTTTGTTTGATCGTTCTCTTTCTTTGTTGCACTCAGGGCGGTATCAGGAAGGTTTGAAAGATCTTGATCAACTTGTCGAGATAGATCCCAGTCACAGCATGGTTTATAACAACCGTGCCTGGTTTAGACTGAACGATTTCAATAATCCTGAAAGTCTGAAAGCGGCGATGGTAGACGTTGAGAAAGCCATTAAAATGGACAAAGGTAATTTAGCTTCTTATGATACCAGAGGCTTTATTAATTTGATGAGCGGCAATTATGAAAAAGCAAGTGCCGATTTCGAGAAATGCACCAGGCTTAAAGCCACAAGCGGTGCCGCCAACTTTCACCTGGCGGTCATAGCTCTGGTAAAAGGCAACAAAGAAGAAGCGGAGAAGAGGCTCGCTGAATACAGAAAAAGCGACTACAAGCCGGATGATTTTGAATTGCAATTTTGTCAGGAAAAGTTGGGACTGAATGGGCTTGGTCGTGTAAAATAGTTTGATGATAAAAACATCTTCAAAAACAAAAATTCCATTTTTACTTGCTCTAAGTTTTGCCGGTCTTGTCAGTTGCGGCTTTATACAATTGCCAGCTTACGCCGACACCATTTCGCAATTCACAATAGATCAAATTGACCTGGATTTGAAAGATTCGAAAAAGTCCGGTCGGGACTTTTCAAAAGAAATTACTGAGCTCAAAGCGACAGTTGAAAGTAAAGATGCCAGTCCTGCATTGAAAGCCACATGTTATCGACTGCTTAGCGGTATTTCCTCCAATGTGAATAACATGGATGAGTCGCTTCAATATATCGAAAAAGCTTATGAGCTTGATCCGAAGAATAGAGAGATTCTTGTTCAGCGGGCATTCGCTCATACAATGGACGCGGATCGAGAAAAGGCGATTGAATATTACCAGGAAGCGATAACCGCTCATCCTGAGCTAAGTTGGCTTTACTTCAATCGAGCAGGAATGCTGCAAGGAATAGATAGGCACAAAGAAGCCATCGAAGATTTTGACAAAGCAATTTCTTTGAGCAAAAACGATCAAAAAGCATTTGCCATAGTTTTGAAAATTCAATCGCTAATGCTTTTGGCTCAATTCAAAGCTGTGCTTGAAGCAGGTAAGGACGTTTCGATAGAAAATCTTCCTGCCGAATTGAAGATGAATTTCTTGAAAGCGGTCGGTTACAGTCAGCTTCGTGAAAGTCAGTTTGAAGATGGTATCAAAACTCTGACTCAAGCTTTAGGCTATGCCACCACCGATAAAGAGAAAGCCATAATTTATCGTTTTCGATCTATCGGATATTACAAACTAAATCAAAAGACAAAAGCTGATGAAGACTTAGACCTGGCTGAAAAGCACGGTTATCGTGCACCGAATTCACCACCACCGGATAGGATGGTAAAATTCAATAACGAATTGAATGAAGCTCTGAAACCTTTGATAGTCAAAGCGCGAGCCACGATTCCTGAGGCGAAGAAAAGATATTTGGCGGGTTTGCCGAAAGGTCATTTTATGAGTATCACCACTGTCATAAGAGATAAGAATGGACGCTCTGAGCAAGTTTTCGTCAATGTGCGTTCATGGGTGGGTGACACCGTAACAGGAGATCTGGCTAACGATGTAGCTCTTGAAGGTTATAAAAAGCGACAAGAATTGAAAGTCAACGAGAAAGACATGCTCGATTGGACAATCGTCAATTCTAAAGGCGAAGAAGAAGGAAATGTTCTGGGCAAGTTTATCGATAAATGGATCGATGAGCATCAGAAGAAGCAGAATGGCAGTTCGTTATGAGATGGTCAATTGAAGGCGATAATGATGTTGTGCTTTATGCTGAAGAAGGTGAAGCCATTTATGAAGTATATTGTCAGTTCTGGAAGCGGGTGCTTTCTGACGCCTTAGTTTTGGATGCCTCGCTGCCATGGGTTTCGATGCATATCTGCATACAGGATAAGCAATTGCCGGATGATGCTGAAGGTCAGTTGGACCTCGCCTTCAAAGACGAAAAAAAAAGGAGATTGTCCTGGTACACCAAAGTATTTTCTTTGCTGCGACCAGTTTACTTTTCTCTATGAAGAGAATGAAGATGAAGATTCATTCAATCAACGCTCACACAAATGGCTTCTTGATCAGTATTCAACTATAAAAAATGCATTGTGTGATCAAGCAAATGAGCAACTGCTTTCGGAATTGAAAAAGAAAAAACAATTCAAAATCACTGCTGCAACTTCAGACGGTCTGTTTGACTTGTAAAGTAATTCAGAAGGAAAGGGGTTGAGGATGATAATGATGACTCGCGTAAAAAGCATGATGCTTATGATTTTACCGCTGGCTCTTCTTACCGGATGCTCCACCGGAACTAGACAACCAGGTTAGCAATGCCGGCAAAGCACCATTTTCTGCTTCAATCGATCGCTTCGCTATCGTCACTGACGAATGCGACATTAATGCTGACGCCTTGTCGAAATGGCGTGTCTGTTCCATGTAAGTATTAAACTAACGATTTTATCTTCAATTTAGTTTCACCTTAATTAACAGTTTGCTGCATGATCGACAAGTAGGCAGAACGAGTATCTGTCTGCGAAATTGTCCGAGTATTTACTTGACAGATGTTCGCAATTATGCGAACATCTAAAGTGAGGCATGCATGCCGCAGACCAAGGTGATTTTCTACAGGGAGGCTTCAGGCGCCGTTCCTCTAATTTCCTGGATGGCAGATTTACATCCAAAGGCGCAAGAGAAAGGTGCAATCAAAATTGAACGTCTGAGGCAACTAGGGCACGAGTTGAGACGTCCTGAAGCTGACTATTTAAGAGATGGAATTTATGAACTAAGGGTCGGGCTTGAAGGTAAGAACTATAGAATTTTGTACTTTTATCGGGGAGCAGAAGCAATAGTCGTCTCTCACGGAATAGTGAAAGAAAGTATCATCCCTCGAAGAGAAATTGCAAGAGCATTAACCAGAAAGAAGAATTTTGAGAGTAATCCCTTTTTGCATACGCACCGAGAAATAACACAATGACAAAGAAAATCAAATATACGACCGATGCAGTCGAAATTCTGCATAATAGATTTTTCAAAGGAAAACCTGAGCGACTTGCTGCTCTAGATGAAGAACGCGCCAATGCAGAAGTTGCCAGGAAAATCTATGATCTTCGCGAAGAAGCAGGACTGACGCAACGACAACTTGCTAAGTTAGTTGGAACGACAGCATCGGTTATTTGCCGACTTGAAGATGCAGATTACAACGGTCATTCTCTGGCTATGTTGTTTCGCATTGCGGCAGCATTAAACAAGCGTCTGGAAATCCGATTTGTGAATTTGAAGAAGCCTGGATAACTTTAGTTAGTGTGTCGCCGCGCCTTCATGAGCCGGCTGAGAAATCATGTCATTGAATTGATTGACAAATTGACCTTCGTTTGGACCGGCTTTATCGCGAAGCATTTTGACACGTTC
>CAZEQP010000116.1:0-7869 GCA_964514345.1 uncultured Candidatus Obscuribacterales bacterium | reverse complement strand
AGGCCGCGCTGAACGTCTCGGGCAGCTGATAGCTGTCCGGCAGTCCCATCAGGCTGACCCGCGGGCGAGTTTGAGACTGACATGCCCATTCAAGCACGGCGGTGCCGAAACCGCCAGCCACAGCTCCTTCTTCAACAGTGATCAGATGAAGATTTTCGCCATGTCTGGTCGAAAGCGATTCGAGCAAAGCGGTATCAAGAGGCTTGACTGAGCGGGCGTTGACTACAGTAACTGAACAATTATTTTCTTCAAGACATTGAGCCGCTTCAAGAGCCGGGTTCACCATGGCTCCGCAAGCAAGAATGACTTTATGACTTGAGCCTTGTTTAAGAACTTCCCAGCGTTTGCAGTCAATTTCTT
This sequence comes from uncultured Candidatus Obscuribacterales bacterium, assembly GCA_964514345.1. Lineage (GTDB taxonomy): Bacteria > Cyanobacteriota > Vampirovibrionia > Obscuribacterales > Obscuribacteraceae > Aved-18. Next base: position 7,509 of record CAZEQP010000116.1, on the reverse strand, counting down.
TAAAACCGCATACGATACCACCTGACTGATAGCTTTCTTCCGCTTTCTCTCTGGGAAAACGAATGGCTATAGGACCTTTCAAATTGCGAGCAATTAAGCATGTATAAACCATGTTGCGCAATTCCTGGGCGTCTTTAGGTGCCAGCACCGTGAAATTAGGGATGCTGCGCAAGAAAGCAATATCAAAAGCTCCCTGGTGGGTTTCGCCGTCTTCTACCAGTCCGCCGCGGTCTATTCCGAAGAGCACCGGCAGATTCATAATGGCTACATCGTGAATGACCTGATCCATCGCCCTTTGCAAAAAGGTCGAGTAAATTGACACCACCGGTTTCAAGCCCATTTTGGCCATTCCGGCCGCCATTGTCACTGCATGCTGTTCGCAAATGGCCACATCAAAGAAGCGCTCGGGATAAGCCTTGCCGAATTTAACCAGACCGGAGCCTTCGGCTGTGGCAGGCGTTATTGCCATCATATTCGGTTCAAGCTCGGCACAATCTATAAGTGCATCGGTAAATACATTCGAATAAGTCAAACTCTTACTAGGGTCGCTGGGTTGCGCTTCGATTTTTTCTTTCAGGGTGGGCTCAAGACTGTGCGCTTTGACACCATGATATTTGATCGAGTCCTGTTCTGCAGGTGCATATCCTTTGCCCTTGCGGGTTATGAGATGGAGGATATGAGGGGCTTCCAGATCTTTCACTTTGTTCAAAGCATTTATGACGGCCTCAACATCATGACCATCCACCGGACCGGAATAATTGATACCCAGCTTTTCAAAAACGATGCCTGGATTTTCAAGCTTGTCTTTGGCCACTTGTTTGACTGACTGAATAAGATTCATCAGTTTGGGATCAAGGGGTACCATGTCGAGTTTGTCTTCAATCCAGTCGATTTTTTTCTTGATGTCTTTGTAGAAATAAGTCTCTTTGATGCGCTTCATGTATTGCGAGTAGCCGCCTACGTTCTCGCTTATCGACATGTCGTTGTCGTTCAAAAGAATAAGTACATTTTTCTGTACATGTCCAAGATGATTGAGAGCCTCAAGAGCCATTCCGCCGGTGAGACCGCCGTCGCCTATAAGAGCGATGATTTTTCTGTTTTCATTGAAATGATCATTTGCTATGGCCATACCCACTGCAAGCGAAACAGAAGTGGATGAATGACCGGCGACAAAGGCATCGTGTTCGCTTTCCACCGGAGAGATGAAGCCGGACAGTCCTTTGTATTGTCTGAGGGTGGAAAATTTATCTCGGCGCCCTGTCAGCATTTTATGAATATATGCCTGGTGCCCCACATCCCACAATATGCAATCTTTGGGAGTATCGAACACTTTGTGCAAAGCAAGCGTAATTTCTACCACTCCCAGATTGGAAGCAAGATGACCGCCGGTTCTGTTCAAATCGAAAATCAATTCCTGGCGAATTTCAGCGGCCAGTTCAGACAGTTGCCGCGTGGATAGCTTTTTCAACTCGCGAGGACTTGTAATTGCATCCAGAAACGATGGTTGAGATTTAGTTTTGGCTAGTGTTTGCATAGTGATTCCAATCGCTGCCGATTAACATCATAACAACCCATTTGCCGACCTGATGTTAAAATGCGACCAGAATTGCATGGTCTGGGTTAATGCTTGTTAAATGCTGTTATTGTGCGGGTTTCGAGCTTTTCGCTCTAAATGCTTGTATAAGATATATAAAGGTTGTTAAAAAACCTCTAAGCCAGCTTACAAAAGGGAGCTTGCCGGAGCAAATTTTTACCTCTGGGAAACTTTACCGTACATGAGCTGATCATAAAACTGGTCATATTTGAAAATGGCTTTTTTCAGTCTTCCTTCCAGCACAAAACCAGCCTTTTCCAGAATGCGTCCGGATGCGGCGTTGTTGTCGAAAGTGCCGGCAAACACCCGTGTCATGCCCAATTCATGCAATGCATAGTCTGATACCGCTTGCACCGCCTGAGACATGATGCCTTTGCCCCAGTGTTCTTTGCCCAGCCAATAGCCTATTTCAGCAGAATAACGAAAAACATCGCGCTGCAACGTCAGACCAATTCCGCCTGCAGCTTTGCCTTCTACAACGATGGCGAAATGACAGGTCGGTATCACTTCCAGGGCATAAGTGATCCAGTCGATGGCGTGTTCCCTTCTATAAGGATAAGGAAAACTGTCGCGCAAAGTGGCTGAGACATCTGGGTCATTGGCTGAGGTCACCAGCGCATTTACATCGTCATAGGACCAGGGCCGAAGCAAAGCCCCATCAAGCTCAAGTGTTTTTCTAGTCACTTGTATTTGGACTCACTCTAAACTTGTTCTAACTTGGTTTCAGGTTCCGGAGCTTTAGCCAGTGCTGCTTCGGCTCTTGCCAGTTTGCTGTGTTTATAACCGTAGAAGAAATAAATCAAAAGTCCAATCGGGCAAGTAATTCCGTATGCAATCAAAACATTGTGTTCTAGATTGCAAGCCAAAGTCACGCAACCGACAAGACCGGGAATGGCAACCAGTGGGCTAACTGCTTTCAAGCGCATGGCGCCTATGCAGACGAATGAGAAAGCGACCAGTGTTCCCAGAACCATCATGTGAGTGATGCCTGAAAATTCCATGAAACCGGCGAAGCCGGCGACAAGAACTCCGTTCAACAAAATACCGTATGTCGGATTACCATTTTTCACTTTTTTGAAAATAGGAGGAAGCAAGCCATCTTCAGCCATGTTGCGGAAGATTCTGGGTCCACCCATACAAAGCACGAGCAACACATTGAAAATTCCAAGCACGGCTCCACCGGCTATGAATTGAGCCGTCCAGGCTTCTCCGTTTGCAGCAAGCAGTTTGGCAAGAGGAGCGGCGGCTTCGGAGCCGACAAACAATTCATTTTTATGCCCGTCTACAAAACAAGGCGCCAGTCCTGTGGCAGTTGCCATAACAGTCACATAAAGCAGCGAGACCAGGGCTATACAAAAGAAGGTTCCCAGTTTAGTGTCTTTCTGACTTTTTGATTCTCTGGCAAAAGTATAAAGAGCATCAAATCCAACGAATGGAAAAACAGCTACTGCTGCTCCTTGCAACACACCATGAATTCCCATGGGCATGAAAGGCTGCCAGTTGGCTGGATTGATATGAGGGATGCCTACGGCTAAGAACATGATTAACAAAGCCACTTTCAAAATGACCAGCATAAGATTGAGCTTGGCTGATTTGCTCACGCCACCATAAATCAAAACCAGTGTAATGACGGCGGTGACGCCTATAGCTATGATATTGATACCGGGAACATAATGACCGTCCACCAGACGAGGTCCTTCCCAGAAAAGATCAGGAAGGTGGAAGTTGCAAGCCGTTTTCAAATAAACGCTCCAGGCGATAGCTACTGCCGATGCGCCGAAACTGTATTCCATGAAAAGACCGAAAGAAACTATCCAGGCTACGATTTCGCCAATGGAGTTATAAGTGTAGCTATAAGCCGACGTGCCGTTAGGCATCAGACGGGAAAATTTTTCGTAGCAGATGGCGACGAAAAGAATCACCACCCCGGTTATGACAAACGAAAGTATTCCGGCTGGACCGGCCAGCCCTGCTATCATGCCAGGCATGGCGAATATGCCAGCGCCGATGGTGGCACCTATGCCCAGGGCGGCTAACATTATCCAGCCTAAGTGTTTCGGGGTATCAGATAAATCTAATCCGTCTGTTTTTGCCGGCACGCGTCGAAACAAATCGGTCATTAATGACATTGCAAAACCCCGCCTGAACTCTTGAAAATTAGTGACAGTAAAGAAAGTGCTAGCATAATACTTTCCTGGGTTTTTTCATGAGGAATTTGACATGTCTTATCAGGTGAAAAGCGCGGCTGTTATAGGTGCAGGAGCCATGGGAGGCGGGATTGCCCAAGTTCTCAGTCAGGCCGGCATCAAGGTTTTCCTAAAAGACATTAACGAAGAATTTGTCGGCAAAGGTCTTGCAAACATAAAGAAAATGTTTGATTCACGAGTTGCCAAAGAGGTTTTGACCCAGGCTAAGGCAAATGAACTTTATGCCAACATAAGGGGCACAACCAGATACGAAGATATTGACAAGGATGTAGATCTTGTAATTGAGGCGGCATCGGAAGTCATCGATATCAAACTGGATATTTTCAGAACCCTGGACAAACATTGTTCTGCAAAAACTATTCTGGCGTCAAACACCTCTGCTCTTTCCATTTCGCAAATAGCCTCGGTTACATCGCGTCCTGAAAAGGTCCTGGGCATCCATTTTTTCAATCCGGCACAAGTGATGAAACTGGTTGAAGTGATTCCCGGTGTGAAAACAGAACCGAAAGTAGTATCAAGCATCATGGAATTGTGCTCAACCAAACTGGGCAAATCCCCGGTCAAAGTAAAAGAGTGCCCCGGATTTCTGGTCAACCGCATTCTCTTTCCTTATATGAATGAAGCCCTTTACGTTTTGCAGGAAGGTAAAACAACCCCTGCCGAAATAGACAAGAAAGCTCTTGAATTCGGTCTTCCCATGGGACCTCTGACTTTGTTTGATCTGACCGGAATTGATATTTGCGCGCATGTAGTGGATTTTCTTTATGCAGAATACGGTCCGCGTTTCAAACCGGCTGAATTACTTTCGGTGATGATGGAAGAAAAAACTCTCGGTCAAAAAACCGGCTCAGGCTTTTATATGCATTCAAAAGAGCGCGACAAAAATGCCGAAAAAGAAGTCAATCCCAATCTGGCCGAATTACTTAAAAAGGCTAATGCCAGAGCTTCACAGGCTCCCAAAACCACACCAGATTCTTTTGAAGTAGAGCGCATAATGATGCCTATGTTCAATGAAGTGATGTATGCCTTGCAGGAAGATGTAGTGGATCACAATGACGTCGACACAGCAGTTGCATTCGGTCTGGGATTGAAGCGCGGCATTTTGAGCCTGGCTAAAGAAAAAGGACTGGCGGACTGTTTAGCCAAATTGGAACACTATCAAAAAGAACTGGGAGGCGATACAGCCTCAGCTGAGCGTTTCAGACCGGCATGGATGCTTGCCAAACTGGTGCGAGCCGGTATTCACGATTTTTCTCAGCTTGCTCAAGCCTGCGAGAAAAAGGAATCACTTGTAAGCGTCAAATAACTGAAAGAAAATGATGTTCAAGTTACTCAGTCTTATTGTTCTTCTCTGGTTCCTGAATCAGATCAGAGAAGTCTTTCCGCCTTTCATCGTAGGTGGAATCATTGCTTATTTGCTGTTGCCTTTGGTCAGCTGGATTAATATCACTTTCAAAATACCGCACAAAATTGCCATTGCCTGCATTTATGTGGCTTTTCTTTTGATGTGTGTGGGACTTTCTAATTTGTTCGGGCACCAGATAATAGACCAGGCGACCAACTTGTTCACTCAGCGTCATGATATGGTGGCAAACTTGCTTGGGCAGCTGAAATCAAGCTATAACTGGGACATTGATGTCGAGTCACGCACTACGGCCATAGTGGAAGACCTGGAATCATGGTTCGGTGCTCCGACTGAAATCATGCACATCGGTGAGATACTTTCCAAATCATTGCTGTCTGTGCTCGTTTGCATAGTTTCTTCTATTTATTTTATGGTTGATTCGGATAGAGTGGGAAAATTCTTCCTGCGCTTTTTTGCTGAAGATCAACGCAGCACGATTGTTCGACTTTTCGGATCGATGAACAATATGCTGGCCAAATATATTCGCGGCCAGCTTTTTCTGATTATTTTGATGTCGTCGGTGGCTTACATCTTTTTGCATTTTGTTTTTCATTTGAAATATGCACTGGTCATTGCCATCGTATCCGGTGTGCTTGAAATTATTCCGGTGCTGGGACCTTTGATGGCAATTTCAACCGCTGTTGTTATAGGTGTGGCTCAACATGGAACCCAGGTGGCTTTGCCCATATTTTTGTGTTACTGGGTAGCTCGACTGGTTGAAGATTATCTGGTGGTGCCGCGTTTCATAGGGCACGTAGTTGAATTGCACCCACTTGCCATTATCTTTGCGGTACTTGTAGGTGAAGTAACGGCCGGCGCTCTGGGAATGCTCATCGCCATTCCTGTAGCCGCCGCCCTGAAAGAAGTTATCGACTTTTATTTCCCCGCGCCTGTGGACATGGTCATCGAAGGTCCTTATCCAGGAACCCCTTCAATTGAAACAGTTGAATCAGTCGAGAGTGAAGAGAAGAAAGAATAGTTTTTTCTTTGCTCGAGGCTCTAAGTCAAAATATTGCTCAGTGTTTTTGCCACGTCGAGCACAATCAAAATAGTTACAGCCATTACGTATAGAAGGGCTCCGAACATCAAATGCCAGAATTTGAGCATACGCTTGCTCATTAAAAACAAAACTACAGATGCGCTGAAAACGGCGGTGCAACAAGTAAGTAATGTCCCCAGATCAAGATCCCAGGTAGTGAAAGCCACACCGAATGCCACCGGGATACAGCTTTGAAAAACCAGAGCGCCTGTAATATTGCCCAGGGCAAGAGTGTCTTTGCCGCTCTTAATCCACAAAATGGAATTTACCTTTTCAGGCAATTCAGTGGCAATGGGACAAATTATCAAAGATAAAACCAGAGGCGGAAAGCCTATAGCCTCAGCCACATCTTGCAAATTTTCCACAAAAATATACGCACCGCCTACGATGCCGCCTACGCCGATAAATACCTGGGGGATGATGAAACGCAGTTTGTTCGAACCTTGTTTTAAGAGACGGTCGAAATAAAGTTTTTCCGGTTCCTGTCCCACTTCGCCTTCGTGACTGAGCGTTTTGTACAGATAAAGACAGTAAATACCAAGCAGCACGACCGCCATGATGTAAGGCAAATAAAATGCCTTGAAGTCGGACGCCCAGTTGCAAATCATGCCCACGGTGAAAGCCAGAATGAAAAAGCGCAAATCGCGAGTGAGTACATCGTGATTGATGGTAAGTTCACTTTGACGTTTGCCTGATCTGGAGAAAACCAGAACGGCTGTGCCGCAAAGTCCAAAAGTAAGTGTGGAAAGCATAAATGGAGCTCCTGCGATAGCGCCGATACTCACTTCGTTTCCGTGTCTCTGTCCAAAACACACCACAGCCACGATAGGAACCAGTGTTTCAGGTAGGGCAGTGCCGACTGCAGCCAGGACGCTGCCCACTACGCCTTCTGAAAGCTGTAATCGTTGCCCCAGCCATTCGATGCCGTTTGTAAAGAGCTCAGACGACAATAAAATGATGACCAGAGCTACAACAAGCAGAAAGATTTCCAGGAACATTTTTCACACTTCATACTGAACCTAATATGGGAGAATACCATCTTTAAGTCCCAGCTATTCCATAAAAAGCAATGATTTCTATAAAAGAAGTGGAGCATGTTGCAAAGTTAGCCAGATTGGCTCTTTGCCCGGAAGAAAAAGAAATGTACGCCCGTCAGTTGAGCGACATTATCGATTTTTTCAGCCAGTTACAAGAGGTGGATACAGAAGGTGTTTTACCCCTGGCAAACCCCCTTCCTCCTGAAATAGTCAATGTTTTGCGCTAC
>CAZEQP010000115.1:0-7879 GCA_964514345.1 uncultured Candidatus Obscuribacterales bacterium | reverse complement strand
CAATAACACTTTGTTGACAAGGCCAAGATAAAGCTCGTCCCAGTACCATTTATTCAAGGAGAAAAGATAAAGGGGACCTTGTTTTTCCACGATATCTTTGTGGAAATTGATTGTTTTGGCGTAATACATCATGTATGCGACGCCGACTCCAATCAGTCCTGCCACTGATGACGCTACCACCATAGTCCAGTCTACAACTTCTTGATGAGGATGTGCCCAGTAAATGAAAGACCCGAACGGGTTTGCAGCAGGAACATTTTCAAAGAAGGAGGACTTATTGAAACCTAACATGAAGCCTGCCACAAGTGAGGGCACAGCTAGAGCCACAAGTGGTGCCCACATAACAACAGGCACTTCGTGCGCTTTGGCATTTCCTCTGTATTCACCAGTGAATACCAGGAAGAAAAGACGGAACATATAAAATGCGGTCAGACCGGCAGTGAGAATCAGCACTCCACCAAGGAAAGGGCTGTGATGCCAGGCGGCAGAAACAATTTCGTCTTTGGAGAAGAATCCGCTGAGAGGCGGAAACGGCCAACCTGAAATAGAGGCGGTGCCTATCAGGAAGCACCATGCAGTGATATTCATTGGTTTCCACAAACCACCCATTTTTCGAATGTCTTGTTCATGGTGCAATCCGTGAATGACGGCACCGGAACAAAGAAACAGCATGGCTTTGAAAAATGCGTGGGTGAACAGATGAAACATCCCGGCTCCATAAGCGCCCACACCCAATCCGACAAACATATATCCCAGTTGTGAACAAGTCGACCAGGCTAGAACTCGCTTTATATCAAACTGTGTCAGGGCTATCGTTGCGGCCATAAAGGCAGTTAAACACCCGACGCCTGCCACCACTGATAGAGCTATACTGTGGGTGCTGCCGTCGGGCGCGAGGAATATTGGATAAGCGCGAGCGACCAGATAAACACCGGCTGCCACCATGGTGGCGGCATGGATGAGAGCGGAGATTGGCGTCGGACCTTCCATAGCGTCAGGCAGCCAAACATGCAGCGGAACCTGAGCCGATTTAGCCATGGGACCCATGAAAATCAAAATGGCGATCAATGGCATCGAAGTGGCAAGAAATGCCAGTTCTCCTGTCAAGTGTTTTTCTTGCAAAGCTTGCTGTAAAGCAGAGGACATGTCGATTCCGGTGCTTCCAGGTTGTTGCAGAAAAGCCAGTATAGGACCGCCACCCCAATAATCTTTGGTGGCGAAGAACAATAAAAGAATACCGATAAGAAATCCGAAGTCACCGACTCTATTGACTACGAAGGCTTTCATACAGGCTTCGGCGGCTGAATTCTTGTACCACCAGAAACCTATTAAGAGATAACTGCATACTCCGACCAGTTCCCAGAAACCATACATTTCAAATAGATTGGTGGAGACCACCAGACCCAGCATGGAGCCGGTGAAAAGTGACAGGTAAGAATAGAAGCGGGCATAACCGGGATCTTCGCGCATGTAGCCATGCGTATAAATTTGCACAAGAAGACTGATGGTCGTGACAACAACAAGCATTGAAGCGCAGAGGTTGTCAACCAAAAATCCCACCGACAATTTGAAGTTTTCGCAGGTGAACCAGTCAAAGTTTTGTTGATATCCGGCAAGTGTCGGTTGGCTCAATAGCGCCTGCAATATGAGGACTGAGTGGAGGAAACCGATTGCGACGGCACCGACCGATAAGCTCATGGATAGTGTTTTGAACCAGCGCTTCGCTCCAAGCTTTGGTCCGGTCAAGAGAAAACTGGCAATGATGGCGAAACCGGCAAAAAACGGTAATGCCACAATCATCCAGGCACTTTCGACACAACTTTTCAAGAATTCAGGCGTTAACAAGTCTGGTTCCCCACTGGTCTTAATCAATATGATTCTAACCAGTGACCGAAGTTATTAACAAATAAGTCGGCACCGTATATGGTTTCCAATAGGACTTAAATAGTTACCGGCTCCGCTCTTCGAGATCTGGTGAAAAGATTCTTCATTTCAATAATTCTTCAACAAGAGGACGGCCTTATATACTGGGCGCGTGTAAAGCAGTGCACAGACTACAGAGGAAGCTTTTCAAGTGACTGATCCCGCCCTGATTTTAAACGTTCTCTTATTTCTGCCCCTGATCGCCTGTTTCGTAATCCCATTCGTGCCTGAAGACAAAGATGCACGAGGAGTGGCAATATTTTTCTCCGGGGCGATGGTTGTTTTTTCACTATTCCTCTTGTCTGGATTTGATCCGCGGATAGCCGGTATGCAGGCATCCACCTATGTGAATTGGATCAGCACACCAATCAAAGTCGACTATCACATCGGAGTGGACGGATTCAGTCTGGCTCTGGTTCTTCTAACTACAGTGGTGACACTTCTTGCCGTACTGGCAAGTTATTCGGTAGAGAAAAGAGGCAAACTTTACTACTGCCTTGTGATGTTATTGACCTTCTCAATCATCGGTGTTTTCGTTTCATGCAACCTACTTCAATTCTTTGTTTTATATGAATTAGAACTGGTTCCCATGTATTTCTTGATTGCCATCTGGGGCGGTCCCAGACGCGGTTATGCAGCAATGAAATTCTTGCTGTATACATTCTTCGGCGGAGTTTTGATGTTCGCCGGGCTACTATATATGTACATGCAACTTCTGGCGGTCGATCCGGCCTCAGCCACATTTGACATGAGTCTTTTAGCTTCATATGCAAGCAAGTTGCCTGTCAACATCCAGTGTCTGGCCTGTCTTGGATTTTTCCTGGCATTTATTATCAAACTGCCTTCAGTGCCGTTTCACACATGGTTGCCCGACGCTCACGTGGAGGCTCCCACACCTATATCTATGATTCTGGCTGCGCTGCTTCTCAAAATGGGATCTTATGGTCTGGTTAGAATATGCATGGGCTTTTTCCCTGCCTTTTTTGCCGAATACGGCAACTGGATTATCGCCCTTGGCGCTATAAATATCGTCTGGGGAGCCATGGCTTGTCTGGTGCAGGAAGACATGAAGCGCATTATTGCTTTCTCAAGTGTTTCGCACATGGGATTCATTTTGCTTGCCATAGGCACTCTTTCAAATGCCGCCGTAAATGGTGCTATTTTCCAGATGCTCAGTCACGGTTTGATTTCCGCTCTGCTCTTTTTCCTGGTTGGCACCGTCTATTTACGCTGTCACACACGCATCATCAAAGAAATCGGTGGCGGGTTGTCTTATCAAATGCCTGTTCTATTTTATTTTTGGATGCTGGCTACAATGGCTAATCTGGGCTTGCCGGCTTTATCTGGTTTTGTGGGAGAAGTTTCGGTATTCTATGGCGGCTTCACCTCGCCCATGGCAATATCGCAAGAGCATGGCACCTGGACACGCGGCTGGCTTTATTTTGCCTGTATCGGTGTGGTAATGACTGCCGGCTATATGTTGTGGCTGCTCAAGAGACTTTTTTATGGTCCTGAACTGGACAAATGGAAAGGGCATCTTAGCGATGCCACCAAAACAGAACGTCTGGTGGCGGTAGCCCTGTCTTTGATGATTCTGGCTTTCGGGGTTTATCCTGTCTGGCTCACAAATATGTATTCGAGAGTAGGCGACAGAATCACACATTCACTGATGGAAAGAATCGAAATAACCAAAAGTGAAAAAGCTGCAGGACAGAAAATTTCGCTGGCAAAGTAAGAATAAAAAATCTTATTTGTTCAAATACTTTTCCGGTACAACCAGTTTTTGCATGGGAACAATTGGCACCAATTCCGGAGGTGTTTCTTTGTTCTGCCCTTTGTTTGTAATGACCACGCCTGAAATTGCCTGGCTTACGCTGTGCGAAATACTGTCCAGAAGTTCAGGTGCGGTGTGTGCATCGTAATATTTTCCGTTTGACATTTTAGAGATGCAATCTAATTTGCGTTTTGCGCTCTTGTCTTTCAAATCGAGACCCACGACATCTACTTTGATATTTATGCCTCTGTAGGGGAGTGTGGCGATATATGCGCAAGGATCGGCGTTGCATGTGTCATTTCCATCTGTGATAAGAATGATGGTTTTTCTGCCTTCGATGTCTCTTAAGTCATTTTCGGCTGCTTGTTGAAGAGCAAAAGTAAGAGGTGTCATTCCGGTGGGAATTATTCGTCTTATTCTTTTGATGATAGAACCTCTATTGCCAACGCCGGGCGGCACCAAGAGTGCGCTGGCATGACATGAATCAGGAAAAGCGGTATGTCCAAATACCCTCAAGCCCACTTTCACATCGGGAGGAATACGTGATAATGCGGTTTCAAGCACTTTTTTAGCTGCGTCAATTTTTTGATCTTGATGCTCCAGCTTTTCATTCATACTCAAAGAAGCATCAAAAATAATCAAAATAGTGACAGACCCTCCTGTCTTTTCAGTACCAACCTGAAGCATTGTCGATCCGGCCCCTGTTTGGAGCATGGTCGACTGAGTGCCTGTCTGGAGCAAGGTGGATTCAGTGCCTGTCTGGAGCAGGGTGGATTCAGTTCCTGTTTGCAGTGTGGTCGATTGGGTGCCGGTTTTAAACGGAGGAGCTACAGGAATTTCATCAGCCCAGCAAGGCTGCATGGAGATATAGAGTGAATATATTGAGGCTGTTAATACAATGAATTTATCGTTTAGCATCCTGAGAAGGTTCTTCTTTTGCCTCGACATTCTCAGTGTACTCAATTTTTGAACTTTCTTCCTTCTTTTCCTGGTCTTTATCGGTACGAGCCACAACGGTGCGCCTGCTGACAGGCACTGAACGATTTCCAGAAATAGCCCATACAGTGACGTAATAAATACCGGGTTTTCCTTCGTTTGAAATTGAGACTTTGCTTGAAAAATTTGATCCCCTGACCTTAACTCCGCCTTTGATGGGAATATCCGATTGCGGTTTTACAGTCCCGCCCATACCGCCTGGTCCGGCCATTATAATCAAAGGCGCAGCCAGAGCCACCGGGGGCATGAAAACTCCTCCGGCAAGAGCAGCTGCCACTCCCAGACCTTTTAAGGCAAAAATCAATTTGCTGTAGTCCTTTTCTGATTTTCGTCTATATGCAACAAAATCAAGCGGGGGAAAATATGGCAATGCTTCTTTGGAACCTGGATCTTCTTCTATGGGAACCTCGTTCAATTCTTCATAAGCAAGCGTAATGCGGTCAAATGCCAGTGCTCCGTCCAGAGTTCCTTCCACGTGTATGTCTTGCGATACTGATACCTCTTTTGGTATCGATTCATAAGTGCCTTTGCGGGTCAGCACCTCGGCACAGGCGAAAATTTCTGAGCCGTCTGAACTGGGTAAAAACTGCATGGAAAGATGTGTGGCATCGGGATTCATCAAGGCTTCTCTGTCATCCTGACGTTCTAGCATCATTTTAATCAGTGAAGCTGCCACCATCTTATTCAAATCAGATGACTTCAAATTGCCGGTGGTTATTGAAGAAAGACATTCCTCTACTGCGTCGGCTCCGCCCAGTTCGGTTAGTCTTTGATCAGGATTTTTTCCTTTATTGTCGGTGTGCGAAATTACTCGTCTTGATGCTAGATCGGCAATATGGGTTTTTGCCATGTTGTCGGTCAGCGCATCGGCTTCAAGGGCGGACATGCCTCTTGCCTGCCGTTCGGCGTTTATGGCATAAAGAGCAAATAGTTTCATTTCATCGGCACTTATCGTGGTCTGAGCATCGGGTGCATTTAAAAATGATTCGACTATTTGAAACTCTGCCTGCTTGGGCGCAACTGTATTGTCGGTCCAGTTTTGATCTTGATTTTGATTGGGATCCGGACTTGCGCCGGGATCAAGCATCTCAGGCGGTATGCCTGGCATTTGAGTGGTGGTGGTATTTTGATTTGTATCGTGTTGTTTTTGAGAATCGCTTTGAGGAGAAGCAGATCCGAAGAGACTTTCCTGCAATTTTTTCAGTCTGTCCGGAATAGCCTGACCGGCTTTGGATTCTCCGAACAATGCCATTTCCAGGCGAGACACTCTGTCATTGAGCGAACCGTTTCCGGCTTTCCGCCAGGCAGGCTTGAGTGATCGGCAAACATCACCTGTTCAAGTTTCATTATCTGTTGCAGATAAGACTCATCTGGTTCTTTCTTTGATACTGTATTTGGTGCGCTCTTTTTTTCTGAAGATTGCAATTGAGCGTTTCTGTTTTGATGATCTTTTGAAGCTTTGCAATCCGGGGCAAGCGGAGGCATGCTCTCTTTCTTGGCTTTATCAAGAATGGGACTTTGTTTTACCAGGTTCGATTTGTGTTCTTTCTTCTGCACAGGTTGCTTTGCTGCCGGTTTTGTCACCGGACGGGCAGCGGCAAAACAATATGGATCAAACCCAAAGCAGAAAAAACTTTGGAAAAGAGCTAAAAGGATTAGTAGTTTGATGCGTAGAATCTTAAACACAATATATATTTTAGACTCAAACTACTTCAGATGTATCAGGGCACCTTGGCGTCCTGTAGTTCCCCCTGAAGCTCTGTGCGAATAGAAGATATCGTGGCTGCAAGCCGTGCAATAAGAACAAATATCGATATTTTCTATCCGAACCCCGAATTCTTCCAGCTGTCTGGCGTTTATGCCTTTCAAATCGGGTCTTACGCTTGAGTCTGCATTTCTGTGTTCGAACAGACCTTCGCTACTCTTTACTGTTGCCCCCAGCTGGTCGGCGGCATCTTTTCCAACAGGATAACAGCAAGGACCAATAGCAGGACCAATTGCTGCAAGCATGTCTTGGGGCTGGCAGGCATATTCTTTTTGCATGGCCTCAAGTCCGCGAACTACTATAGATTGAGCCGTTCCGCGCCAGCCGGCATGAAAAATACCGGCTACGTTTTTGTGGCGGTCATAGACGATAACAGGGACACAGTCGGCAAAATGCAGCATCAGGGTCAAATTTGAGCGGCAAGACACCAGTCCGTCGATATTTTTAAGGAGCGGTATATTTTCGGGATCTTGCAGAATTTCAACATTGGCTGAGTGCACTTGTCCGGCTACAGCTATTCTTGAGTCTTGAATAGACAGGCTGCGGCAAAGATTCTGTCTGTTTTGCAATGCGTCGGCGCGGCCGGATTCACCGCCTATCAAAGTTCCCAGGTTGAAACCGGCATAAGGACCGGGAGTTTGCCCTCCCTTGCGGGTGGTGAAAGCATGCACCAGATTTGATTGTTCTTTGAGCAGAGGCGAAAATAAAAGGTCAATTCCTTCTACATTTTCGATGGTCCATTGATTGTATTTGGTAGCTAGCAAAGTGAAAGCCCTCCACATATAGTTATAGCCTGGCCGGTAATGCCTTTGCTGCGTTCAGAACTTAAAAATGCGGCAAGATTTGCGATCTCAAAAGGATCTAAAAGACGTTTTTGCGGAACTGAAAGCTCAGCAATAGCAACAGATTCGTCTTTTGGTATTGCATTTTCACTGCACCACTTAGGGTCATTTAGCTGATTGTAAGCCATTTCGGTTGCTACCCAGCCAGGGCAAATGCAATTGACAGTGACACCGAATTCAGCCAGTTCAAGCGCCATTGATTGGGTCAGTCCTATGAGCCCGAATTTAGAGGCGGAATAAGCTTTGCCCAGCTTTTCGCCTTTGATTCCCGAAATCGAGGATATATTGATGATGCGGCCCGAGCCGCGTTTTTTCATGCCCGGCGCAAAGTGACGGCACAAAATGTAAGGCGCCTGCAGATTAATGCTCATGCTCACAAGCCAGGAGTCGTCAGCAGCATTTTCCTTATATATAGGTTCGTCCAGTTTGTAGATTCCGGCGTTATTGATAAGGATGTCCACCGGTCCAAAGTCACTGTCCACTGTTTCACAGAATTCAAGAGATTTTTCAGGAATGCTCAAATCACAACTGAACCATTTATGCTGGTTTTCAAGGGGTTTGAGCTCCTTTTCTAATACC
>CAZEQP010000114.1:0-7883 GCA_964514345.1 uncultured Candidatus Obscuribacterales bacterium | reverse complement strand
GGCGATAGACGAAGTCTTGAGCAGCACCCCGGTCAGTGGCATGGAAGCTTTGACCAATCTGCATAAGCGTGACATCAAAATCAAAGCTTCAGAAGCCGCTCTCACTAAACTTTGCCGAGACCTGAAACAAATCATGCCGGACGTGAGAATTTCATTCGAGATACGCACTGGTATCAGCGTCAGTGAAGAAATTCTGAGCACGGCAAATGAATGGAACGCAGACACGATTTTGCTGTTAGCCGACAAACCGGACTTTATGCGGTCAATCTTTCAGCAGGAAATCTTGAAACAAGTTCTTAGCGGCGCCCAGCAAAACGTTCACATCATAAAACCGAGCCTCAAAAAGAAAACCGTTGCGGCAGACAAACTAATCTCATAGGTGCCGAGTGATGAACTTATTTTCTTTTCTTAGATCCGGAAGCGATACTGATAACGATACCAAAGTGATTTTGATTTCGTGCAATGAGACTTTTCTTTCACCCAAATCAATCATTGAAGAGGAATGGGGCGTCTGCAAAGAAATTCTGTTGCCTGGTGCGTTGCTTGGGGAAAATGAGGCTGCGGAAAAAGCAGTTTTGCAATCACTTCTTGAGACATATACCGAAACAAAACATCTTGTAGTCAGTCTGCACAGTCTATGCACTTATTTCGCCGACACCAAACAAGGCACCGAGCTAAATCAACTAGAGGCTGAAGTGCAAATTGAATTCGCCGAATTGGATTTCGTCTCGCGGCGAGTTTTCTTGCAGCAACGCTTGCTGCAACGATTGATCCCGAAACTGGAAAAGTACAGCCGAGACTTAGGCTGTCAGAATCTTTCCATTCACGGTTGGTTGTATGAACCTGAAACTAAGTGGATTTCGGCTCTGGAGAATGAAACCGGCGAGTTTGTGCCTTTGAATGTATATTCGACAGGGCAAATAAGTGTGGCTAACGGTCATTGAACACTTCTAGGCGGTCAGAGAGATTTTAAGTCGTCTATTTGAGCCCCGAAACCCGCCAAAAATCATGTCAATGAAAAATCTCTTAACCCTTGATTTAATGAAACATTTATCTTTCTGACATATCATTGTGTTCCTAAGGGGTCGGCTTATTTAATCCTGAAATTCCCGCTCCTACGGCATCAAGGGGGTCCATTGTCATGACTAATTTTCCAAGAGCAACGCAGCAAGCGCCAAATCTTCAAGTCATAACAGCTCCCATCAAAACTGTTAGTGGTCCGGCGACTATCACAACATTGCCGACACCGGCTAATCACCCGGTCGCCATCGTCGGCTCGGGTAATTCCGGATTGGCGCTTGCCGCCTATCTTTCGCAACAGGGTTATCCTGTGCATCTTTTGACTCGTTCGCTCGATAAATTAGAGACTGTTGTACAAAGCAAGACGGTCAAATCAACCGGCAAAGTGGAAGGGGAGTTCGAACTCAAGGCTGTCACCACTGACCCGGCTCAGTCAATCTCTCAATCACGTACTATATTTATAGCAACAGTGACCACTGTATACGCAGAAGTCGCTCGCGCCATCGCGCCCTTTCTTAGCGATGGGCAGGAGATTGTCCTTTTCTCAAGCAAGTTCGGCGGCTCGGTTCATTTTGAGCGGGAGCTGAATTTAAATTGGGTTGATTGCGAAAGACGAGGCATTACTGTAGTTGAAACTGACGCTCTTTTCGCCTGCCGCATTCAAGAAAACGGCTCGGTCTGGATACGCGGCTTCAAAGACTGGACTCTTTTCTCGGCACCCACTTGCACTAAAACAGATGCCGCCCGCAGCATCATTCATAGATTCTTCCCTAAACTGGAACAAGCCGACAATATTATTCAGCGAGGCCTTACCGATTTTGGTGCCATCGCCCACACTTTGACCATGCTCACAAATATGAACAAAGTGGATCGCGCGGAGCCGTTTCTTTTCTATTACGAAGGATTCACCGAGCGCACCATCGCACTGATGGAAAAGCTTGAATCTGAGTTCCGCGCAGTAGCCACTGCATACGGTACTACACTTATTCCGATGCCTGAATTGCTCAATCGATATTATGGTTGTGATACTTCTTCTTTGTATAACGCACTGCGTACGGTGCCAAACTACAGACACAGTCAGGCACCGCAAGAACTGAATCACCGATATATCATTGAAGATGTTTCTTGTTCGCATGTGCCCATACAGGGATTGGCTCGAAAAGCCGGAGTTTTGACCCCGGTTCTTGATTCAATTATTTGTTTTGCCGAGACTCTTCTAAACCAAGACTTCACCAATGAAGGGAGAAATCTGGATGCGCTTGGATGGGGCGCGATGTCCCATGCCGAAATTATGGAGTGGATTCATTCCTAAACTTTAGTTTTCATCACTTCGATATATTGAATTTGTTTTTTGCCGAACAATGCAAATGTAAATCGAATATCCAGAAATTTTGATTTCCATTCTTTTGGAAAAGCACGTAATGGTGAGGCCTCTTCTATCGCCTTCATGGCAGCGTCATCAGCTTCGATGGAGTCAGAGGCTCTTTCAAGGCGAGGGTCGCAGATTTTTCCATCTGCCATAAGTTTGAATCTTACTTGAGGCGACGGTCTCCAGGCTGCATGCTTCGGAGGATACCAGCAACGTCTGATTCGTTTAACACAATCGTTCAGATACGCACTTCTATCTGGAGAGTCATCTTTAGCTAGCGCCGGTGATGAGAGAACTAGTAAAACAACATAAGAAATAAGTATTTTCATCGCCAGAATTATTCACCTTTTTGTAAGCCTTATGTTTGTATCTTGTTTGAAACTAGAAAGCTCCAGTAAAAACCCTGGAGTTAAGGTCTATTTTAGTGTTGGTGTGTGCTTTAATCTAAAAATGAAACATTATTTCAGCGACGAGATTGACTGGATCTTCAGTCCTGTCGAGAAACCGCACAATCCTGGTAAAGTATGGCTGTGGTGGGAAAAACGAAGACCATTCTACAACTTATTTGTTGTTGTCGTTCTTTTAGCATCGTATGGATTGCACATTTTCTTCTACTCTTGTTCGCCCTGTATGCAAGGTGTAGATATTGTGCCTACTCTGAACATAATGTTCATGGGATATTTTGGTTGGATTATTTGGAATCTAGCGTATACTCTGGGTCCGCTGGTTGATGTTGTGAATTGCGCATTTTTCAATGAGAGCAAGGGACCCATTTTTATGAAAATGGGTCTGGCGTTTTCCTTTATTGTTCTGAGTGTCCCTGCTCTTATAGGCTTTTATACATTTATTGCTAATTGTTTTACCTAAAAGTAATAGTCTCGCTGCACGCCGTCAAAAGCATCCGCTCTTCATGCAGCAGTTTTTGAATTTGCGTGCCGAACCGCATGGACAGAGATCATTTCGTCCAAGTTTTTCAATTAGTTCTTTATTGTCGTGAACGATTCTGTTACCGCGCTTCACTCTTGATTCTGAGTTGAAACCGCGTTTGCGTTTGCTAGATGACTCGAAAGCAGAAGTCTTGCTGTTTGTTCTTACGCATGGTCTTACCCTCCGCGTGCAGGGATTTGTTTTTTAATTATAGATTTTAGAAATTGGATTGGCAAGGACTTGTCGGATTGTCTTGCGACTTTTGAACTCAAAGTCGAATTGCTTCGTCTATAGATGTAGGTGCCTGAATGGGACGTTGACAAAGTGTAGGTTATATACTACAATTAAAGGAGTTCCGAAAGTGGACATTCATGTTTATGTGGATTCGGATTCGCGAATGCCATATTTTGCGTGGATTCACTCGCTTCGTGATGTTAAAGCGAAGGAAAAAGTATCAGCACGAATTGACCGATTGACTAAAGGGAACTTTGGTAAATGTAGATCGGTGGGTAGCGGAGTTCAAGAGCTGAAAGTTGATTACGGGTCAGGATTGCGTATCTATTTTGGGAGAGATGGTTTTGAGAAAGTAGTTTTACTTTGCGGTGGAGACAAAAAGACTCAAAATGAAGACATTAAAAAAGCCAGGGAGTACTGGGCGCAGTACAAAAAAGAACGAAAGAATAGTAAGTCAACCATATGATGAAGTTTTTCAAAAAGAATTACTTGTTGATCAATCTTTTGCTGCTGGATATATGACTTCTGCATTGGACGAAGGTGTGGATACTTTTTTAATTGCAATCAATAGAGTCGTAAAATCAAAGTGCGGTATGAGTGCACTAGCTAAAGCAAGCAAGCTGAATCGTGAGAATCTTTATGACATGCTTTCAGAAGGTGGCAATCCTCGCTTGTCGAGCCTGGTTTCAGTATTGGATGCGCTTGGATTTAAAATTGAAATTCAGCCGAAAGATTCTGGAAAGAAGAAATGAATAAAACATCAACCATGGAAATGTATGATCAGGCGCTGCAACTATTTAAGAGCCAGTACAAAATTCCTTTGGATAGTAAAGAATGGTACATGGATTACAGAATTTGTTTGAGAGGGAAAATTGAAGGCATTCCAGAATTAGAGTTGAAATCTCTCTCCAGTGAGACCCGAGAATTGGAAGTCTTTTCAGTAGCAGTTGCGGAATTGATTAAGAAGCCGGCATCGATTACCAGGGTCAGAATTATTCTTGATGAACTAATGGATATTGAACCTAGTGATTTTAAAATGTCTGCCGGAATTTATTTCAAGAAGTTTTTTCTTTATAGGATTATGTTTGGTGGTCCATCTGGTGAAATGAGACAAGTCATGGTGTTACTCAGCGGTGCTGTATACGAAGAGCTCACTGCAGAGATTGTCAATGCTGGTAGATGGGAAAATTGGTATGTTGGTGATGGTTCACCCTATGAAGACTTACTCAACAAAGCGCTAAGTGTAATATCTAAAGTTTAATTTGATTTTGCCAGGCACCACCAGCAGTGGTCAATAAATTTTATAACCGTCGCTAAAATTCGAAATGAAACAAAGAATGTCGTCTGCCATCGCGGTCACTGCTCATGAATGATTTGAGCACATGTTCGACATTCCATCCGTGATAAGCACCCCAGAAACAATATCCGGAAAAGACCATTAAGAAGATGCCGGCACCGACAGTCATGTGTCCGCTGCGAGCGCTCCAGTCCCAGGAATTTGAGCGATAGTAAGAGCCGTCACGATTTTCTTGCTGGCGGTCGGACCAGCCCCAGCGAGCCAGTTCGAATCCACCGACCAAAGCTATACCCCCGACTACCCATAATGCTATGTTGTCCAAGCTTCGGCCTCCCGGTACAGGATTTTAGAAATAAGAGCTGGCGTTGATTTTGAAATAGCCGAATGCGCTTTTAATTACGTGTTCAGCTGTCCAGCCCTGGCTGCCGCCCCAGATGCAGTAGGTCCCGAAGATGACTAGTAGCCAGCCGCATCCTGTGGAAAGGTGCCCGATGCGAAAATCAAAATCTGCAAATGACGAGTTCTCCAAATAACTGTTCGAACGACCTTCTTCCATTCGGTCGGCCCAACCCCACTTTATCAAAGCAATTCCACCGACTATTGTGATTGCACCGGCTAAAAACAGGGACATTGAGTGATTCAATTAAACGGCTCCCAGGTTTGCTTATACTATTGTAGTCTATGCGGCAATAGCCTGGTTCTCGCGATAAAATATAGGCTCGTATAAGAGTTCGAGGGCTTCAACCAATGTCGCACAGTGCCGCCAGTCTTTTTCATCTGGGCAATGATACCGCCAAATACCGCCAGGTCAGTAGCAAGCATGTTTCTTGCGTGGAGTGGCAGGGCAAAAAAATGCTTATGGTCGAGCCGGAAGCACTCACGGTCCTCGCCAAAGAAGCTTTCCGTGACGTGTCTCACCTCTTGCGAACCTCGCATCTTGAAAATCTAAAGAGTATTCTTGACGACCCTGAAGCTTCTGACAATGACAGATTTGTGGCACTTGAGCTCTTGAAAAATGCCAGTATCGCCGCCGGTGGAACCCTGCCCATGTGCCAGGACACAGGCACCGCTATTGTGGTCGCTCACAAGGGCGAGCGAGTGGTGACAGGCACCGACGATGGGGTGGCGCTTAGCGAGGGCATCAAAAAAACTTACGGTGAAAGCTATTTGCGTTACAGCCAGATGGCGCCAATTTCGATGTATCAGGAAGTGAATACCGGAAGCAATTTGCCGGCGCAGATTGAGATATATTCTGAGCCTGGAGATGTGTACGAGTTTTTGTTTATCGCCAAAGGCGGCGGCTCAGCCAATAAGTCTTTTCTTTTGCAAGAAACAAAGTCTGTTCTAAATCCTGATGGTCTGCGTAAATTGCTTACAGAAAAACTGGCATCACTTGGAACATCGGCATGCCCGCCTTATCACCTGGCTATTGTTATTGGAGGACTTTCAGCTGAACTTACTTTGAAAACAGTGAAACTGGCCAGCTGCCATTATTTAGATTCACTTCCCACTGAAGGCGACAAGTCAGGACGTGCTTTCCGTGATGTGGCAATGGAAAAAGAAGTGCTTGAGATTACTCGTCAATTAGGAATAGGTGCTCAATTCGGTGGCAAATATTTCTGTCATGATGTTCGAGTTATTCGATTGCCCAGGCATGGTGCCAGCTTGCCTATTGGTATCGGAGTATCATGCTCTGCCGACAGACAAATAATGGGTCGC
Organism: uncultured Candidatus Obscuribacterales bacterium; assembly: GCA_964514345.1. Taxonomy (GTDB): domain Bacteria; phylum Cyanobacteriota; class Vampirovibrionia; order Obscuribacterales; family Obscuribacteraceae; genus Aved-18. The sequence goes on along the minus strand of CAZEQP010000114.1, from coordinate 1,317 downwards.
ATAGACAAAGACGGAATCTGGCTTGAACAGCTTGATTCAGACCCGGCTCGCTTTTTGCCTGAAGTGGAAAAAGACGATTTGAGCAAAGAAATTATTCACGTTGATCTGTCTAAATCGATGGACGAGATTCGCAAGTCATTGTCGGGCAAGCCGGTCGGCACCAGATTGATGCTGAGCGGAACATTGCTTGTGGCGCGCGATATCGCTCATGCTAAATGGAAAGAAATAATAGAGTCTGGCAAAGACATGCCTGAATATATCAAAAAGCATCCTATATACTATGCCGGTCCGGCAAAAACACCCGAAGGATATGCCTCTGGTTCATTTGGTCCGACCACAGCCGGACGCATGGATTCTTATGCCGACTTGCTCATGTCGCGTGGTGGCAGTTTGATAACACTTGCCAAAGGTAATCGCGGTAAAAACGTCCGTGAAGCTTGCGGCAAATATGGCGGCTTTTATCTGGGCACTATAGGTGGTGCTGCTGCCCGTCTGGCAAAAGACTCTATCAAGAAAGTCGAGATTATCGATTTTCCTGAATTGGGAATGGAAGCTGTGCACAAAATAGAAGTGGAAGACTTTCCCGCTTTTATCATCACAAACGACAAGGGCGAAGACTTTTTCGACAAAGTAGCTGAGCAGAGAGTAGCGCTGGCTAAGTAAATGGAATATCTCAAGGCCATTCCCACTGGTACTTTGTTATTCAATCTGGTTCTGTACGTCTGCCTGCCGTTGTGGCTTATCTTTGGTTTCTTAGACTGGTACTGTCATAAAAAATCGAAGATTGAGCAAACGACAGGTGCGCGCGAGTCCTTTTATCATGCATTGATGGGCGCGCAGGTAGGAGTTCCTGTATTCTTGGGATTGTGTTTTGAAATAAACTGTTTGCAGTTTATTATTATGTTTTTCATTCTGGTGGCACACGAAGTGGTGGCCCATATGGATGTTGACTATGCTTTGAATAAGCGTGAGATAACCATTCTGGAAACGCATGTGCACAGTTTTCTGGAAACCCTGCCTTTTGTAATTGTGGCTCTAATTATCATCATCAACTGGTCTGCCTTTGTTGATTTCATCACATTCAACTGGGCGGGCAAAATGGGGCTAGTCTGGAAACAGAGACCACTCGATAATAATTATGTGTTCGGTTACTTTTTCACTCTTATTTTTCTGGATGTTATTCCGTTTATCGAAGAGTTTATTCGTTGTTACAGATACAAACATGCCAAAAAAAGTGAGGCATAAATGACCGAGTTGAGCCAGGCATATATCACCTCAACAGGAACATTTCTTCCTGGTGAGCCTGTGGATAACGAA
>CAZEQP010000113.1:0-7887 GCA_964514345.1 uncultured Candidatus Obscuribacterales bacterium | reverse complement strand
GCAAATTAATGGCGGAGTCGCTTCGCAAAAGATCCGCCAGGTTCGGGTCTACGGGTGAGCGCGAGGATATTGTTAAGTCAGTGTGCGCCGGCATGGTCGACAACCTTTATGAGAGAAAGCCGGGTTCGGACGAGTTGTCCAACGGCTTTAGCGTCGGTCGTTCGATCTGGTTTGACTCTCTCGTGAAGAGCAAGAGTGGGAGCTGGTTCGTGGGTATCCCCCATGATCAGGTTCCGCGAACAACCTGGGGTAAACCAAAAGTCAAACATCAATTGCGAATGGTTACCCGTGTGAATCCCGTATACCTGGCCGAGGTGGCACCAAAATTGGCCAGGTCCGAAGATATCAGCCCTCACGTTTGGGATGAGTCTCGCGGAAATACTTTCTGTCAACGTCGCGTTTTCTTCAGAGGCCGTCAGGTCTTTGAAGGCGAGGTGATTGTCACCACACCCGAGGCACGCGCCAAGCGTGCCGACTGGTTGGCGGAAAAAGCCTGGGATGCGTTTGAACCTCTTGCGATCGATGGTCCCGATATCATGGACATCGAAGCAGGACTCCCGGGCATGCGTACTCATCAGTACGGAGTACATGCACTCAAAGGTGCTCCGCTCAATGCCTTCGGCGTGCTGGAAGCAGCACTCACCACAGGCGGTGAGCTCACCTCTTTTGCAGCAAGATGGCGTAGAGACCGGAAAGCCGCAGAGGCTGCCCTTGCCCAATCGGTTCTTCAACTGAACCGGTTTAAGGTGCAGAGATTGCATGCCTTGTCGCTGAGGGCCCACCAGGCTTTCGGCGGCAAACTGAAAACGAACGGTGCCCAACTCAAGAAGCTGGCCGACACTGCTCCGCCCTTACAAGCGAGCGAGAAGGCAGCATCTAAGTGGATCGGCGAAACTCTGAGACTTCTCTACAAAGTCGACGAAGAGATAGCCAGGTACCAGCAAGAAAAGCAACGCTATGCTTTTCTCAAGTTGTTCTCGTTTTTCTTCCGGTCGAAGCCCGTGTCAACGGAGCTCTCGAGTGAACCGGGTTCAGCCAGGCAAGCGATTGCCCGGCTGGAAGCCAAATTGCCTGCCGTAGAACCTGAGGTTGTCGAATCTTCAATCGACGCCAGGGCACGGCCGGCAAAACGGCTGAAACGAGCCTGACTTGAAGAGAGAGGGCGCGCACCGCAAGGTGCCGCTCCTCTTCTCTTTTTATTCTTTTTTTACTATATCACTTAGTATTTTTTTTTAAACAAAAGCAATGAAAAGAGAGGGCGAACCCCCTCCTTCCACTGCCTTTTGGTCAGCCTCTCGCTTTAGCCGCTTTCGCTACCGGACGGGTCAACCAGTCCAGGAAGGCGACGAAGAAGAAGAGCGGCATGAAAGCATAGAAGATGACCAAAAACATGCTGGTGGCATCTGTAGCGGTCTGCCCCAAAAGATTGATCCCTGTGAAATAGCTGATCGCCGGAATCGCTGGGACCGCCAGCAAGAATTTGACTGTCACCTCTTCCCAGAGTTTCAGCTGGGTTTGAAGCAGGCTTGCCAGATAGCCGTTCACGAGGAGAAAGCCAACAGAGATGAGAGTGATGCTTGCCCAGTTCATTTGTAGAGCCTTCTTGTTTGAGTTGATGACAGACTTACTTCACGCCCACGAGGAGCAAGATAAAGACAGCGATGATGATGAAAGTGCCGATACCGCCAGCTGCCTTCCTCCAGAGTGAAGTGGCTGTGACGAAGCCGTCCATGCGATCCTCTGCCGTGCTCAATAATTCCGCAGCAACAGTCAGAGAAATTTCGGCATTGTCCGGGTCTTCGCAAGCCTTCTGGACTTTGACGCAGGCGTCATTGATATAGGTGAGGGCGATCGTCAAGTAAGGACGCTTCGTTTTCCTCACCAGAAAGCGCCTCCGGGTGCCCAGCTCCATCACTTCGGAACTGAGCTCTTCAGCTCTGGTGAAGATCCAGATGGCGCGGTCCGCCAGATTGATCAGTGACTGCGCCCGAGCAACGGCTTCAGGAGCCGTGATCGGGTCGGCGTCATCGGGATCGCCTGTACCATTAACGAGGTCCAGAGCATGATCTAGATGTGCCTTCGCCCTTTCCAGAACGGGATGAACGTGCTTGTTTTCACCGCGGCCGGAAAGATTTGACTCCGCCTTGGCAGTGAGCTTGGCAATGTCCTGACGGGCAATTGAGATCGCCTCCACAACGGGTCCTGCGACCTCCACCTCATCCGCCATGACCAGAACGGCTCTCGGCAATGCCCTGGGGGCACCGCTTCCAACCAGTTTTATATCGCTAGGCATCTGCTTGGTTCCTTTCCCAAGTAGAGTTCAGTCTTGAGCAGCGCAAGGCCACCCGTCTCCCGGTCTTTTCCAGACAGGCTTCTCCTGAAACGCGCCTGGTGAGCGCATGAAAGCTGGGCTTTCAATTGGATTCAGGATTTTGGAAGAGGCAATCTGGAAGTACAGGAATAGATCAAGGAGACAATTTGAATTTAGTGAAAAGCCTGACTATATGGCAATATCGCCTTAAGACAATTTGATTAGAATTCAGTTTTACGAGATTAAAAAACCTGACTCAGCTTAGCGAGTCTCTAATAATTCTTCTGAACAAACTTGTGTGTTGAAGAGTATGCTCGGGACACAATTTTTGCCGCTATAGCCTCAATCTGTCCATTAAAGCACTATCCGAGTATGTGATAACCGCGCTAGCCTTTCCTAGCTTATTGGTTAGTTATTTTTATAATTTTTTCTTTCTTTTAAATAACCAATTTATTAAGGTGGAGTTATTGCTCTTACCTGAAAATCAATTCAAAGAAAAAGCCCACTAATTATCATTGACACTAATCTCAAAGGTTCAACTGACATGGAGAAAACCATGCCACGACTTATGTCTGAGAATCAGGCAAAAGAAATCATCTACCGCCAGGAGTACACCATGTTCGTGCTCAAGGCGCTGATTGCTCTTTTGCTCTGGCCTTTTTCACTAACCCTGGCTGTTTCTTGCATTGCTTGCTCTTTAGCTGTAAGCATGCGAGGAATTTTTCTGGCCCAGGGACACACCGGTGCTGGTGTCAGAATTCCGGCTACGGCTCTTGCTATTGCCGTTCCCTGGCTCTTTCTGATTGCCACCGGTGATTACATCACTCAAGTGGAATTGCCTCGTTTTCTGTTTGTCACCATCGTTCCCACGTTTTACTTCGGACTTATCCGCAAGGAAAATCCGGTTTACGTGGACATTCTGACCAACAGAATAGACAGGTCGTTCCTGGTCTGAAACATCAACTCTGAAAGGAAAATGTCATGCTCAGTGAAAATCTGAGAAATGGCTTGAAAGTGAAAGTCACCAAGCTCGGCAAGGGCGAAGGTCTCTTTGTTGTGCCCAGGCATCTGGAAGCCCGCAAAGAGAACGTGACCGGAGTTCTTCATCAACACATTCCCGGTCATGGCGGTGACGGCTGGTTCGTTGTTCACGATAACAGCCAGGAAATCGGCGCTTACTGGATCGACGAACTGGATCCGGTATCGGACGATATGCCTTGCGTTCTGCGTGTCGGTGCCGTCACCGCATACAAGGACGGCAAGAACGGCTGGGTCCGTCTCAATGTCGACGCCCAGGGTGTGCATGTCAAATTCGACGACAAGCTCACTTCGCCGCGCTTCTATTCATTCGAAGCGATCGACCGCGCCCTCTATGTTCCGCGCAAACGGCTCGGCTCAGGCGGCCGGACAGTGCTCGGCATCCACGGTCCTATTCCGGTGAAGTTCGAGAACAAGGTTGTCTGCTGGATTTCAGATATCGACCAAGCCAACCGCTCGGTGACGGTCACAATCTAAGTTCGCCATGATGACGACGGCACCCGGATTTATCTCCGGGTGTCGTTTGTCACGCGCTTTAATTATTCAGCCCCTATACTATCCCTTTTAGTAAAACAAGCACAACAGAAAAGGAGAGAAAAGTTCACCATGAGCTTACGCTCAGATGACTTTTCTCCCCAGTCTGGAGCAGTACGTTGCTGCCCTTACTTGTTCTTATTGTCCTTGGACTCTTCGCAGTTCTCCATCGGCACGTAGCAGATGGTAGTGTGCGGATAGGCGAGGTACCATGCACCCGCCACAATCGCACCGAACACGAAGCCGCCGATATGCGCCCAGTAAGCGACGGGGCTACCGTCACCCATCATGACCGCAATGATCTGCAAGCCGAACCAGATGGCGCAGAACAGGTATCCGGGAATCTGTGCCGGAAGCGGCAACGGTCCCAGACGGATCAACACCCAGATCTTGGCTTTGGGCCAGAAGAGCATGTAAGCTCCGATGACCGCTGCAACCGAGCCCGAGGCTCCGACAAGCGGAATCGCCGACTCAGAGTTGAAGTAGACGTGGGTCAAGCCGGCCACTACGCCGCCGATGAGGTAGAAGGCCAGGTAGGTCGGCCATCCGAAGCGAGCTTCAGTCGCCCGCCCGACGACGTAGAGGAAGAACATGTTGCCCACAAGGTGCATGAGGCCACCGTGCAGGAATTGATAGCTGAAGAGCGTGAACACCTCAGCCAGAACCGAGGCTCCGTCGCCGGAGCCGAAGGATTGAATCAGCTCAGCCGGAACGAGCCAGAACGGACCATGGAAAGCTTCGCTTCCCGTGTAGGCCATCATGGTCGTCTGCCAGATGGTGACAAGGCAGTTGAGCAGAATCAGAGTGACAGTGACGTAGGGAAACGTCTTGCACTCAAGGTTGTCTTTGAGAGGAAACATAGGTGTCTCCCAGTTGTTGTTGTTGATAGATGGTGATAAGACTCAGCACTACTGTGCCGAGCCTTGCAAAAGCCTCTGAGACGCCCTACTTCGAAGCTTGTTTGATGAAACTCTTGATCCGATTGGTTTCGGGAAGAGCCAGGGCAAGCCAGGAAGCGAGAGCGATAGAGGCGGCGAATGCGAAAGCAGGAATGGCAGGAACCAAGGCGATGAGCAAAATGACGCCCATAGCCACGCCGTAAAGACCTGCAGTCAAATATAGTTTCGGCTTGTTGGGATCTTCAATGACACAGCCAATGCAGAATCCCAGCAAGATGCCGATCACAATTGGAATTGCGATCATTCGTTTTCTCCCAGCCATGTACCAGTCAGTCTTTCTGAAGCAATTAAATTGCTCTCAAAGAAAGAATGATCTGGATATAAACGGCTTGTTTGAGTGGATATAGAAACTCAGTGTTAAAGAGAAAAAGGGACAATGACTCTAAACAAAATATTCAGTCAAATACAAGTCAAAAGATTGTTTGCTGAAAAGAAATAGTCTAATTAGCTTTAAAGCTTTCCCTTGACAATAAAGCCACTGGAAAATGTCTGAGAAATTTCAGCCAGATTCGCTATTTCAAGCCCTTGTTGCCAAGCGGTTACTCAATTACGCTAACTGTAAGCCGGGTGTTTTTGGTGCCAGTGCCACATGTCTGTAAGTAGGTTCAAAACCTTCACTGCGTGCGTAATCCAGTATTTTTTCAACATCCTGTTCTATTACCGCTCCCGCCATTTGTGTGACTTCGTCTTCCCAGGGAATGTCAAAGTCATTAGCACCATATGCCAGACCTTTGAGTGCATTGGCGTTTTGAGTGAGCACCGAAGCTCTGATATGGACGATGTTATCGAGGAATATGCGACAAAGCGCCAGATGCCTCAGATATTCATTAGCACCAATCTCGGTACCACCCAGCTCATTGTTGTAAGGCTTGTATGTCCAGCACAAGAAGCTGAAAATTCCGCCTTTCACCTCATCTTGAAACTGACGCAGCCGCTCCAGATGTGATATTCGTTCTTCGAAAGTTTCATCAAAACCGATCACCATGGTGGCAGTCGTATTCAGTCCGCCTTCTAGCACTTGCCGCTGCGTATCGAAATACTCATCCACAGTGTATTTGAGCGGGCTGTGTCTTTTACGGAAAGTATCAGCCAGAATCTCGGCCCCACCGCCTGTTATCCAGCGCACTCCCGCATCTTTTAAAACTTTTACAGTGTCGGCCACAGACATTTTGCAGAGCCTGGCAACATAAAGAAGCTCAACAATGGTCAAGGCATAAAACTCAATGCTGTCGCCGTATTTCTGGCGAATTGAAGAAAACAAATCAGTGTAATAATCGAGCTTAAGTTTGGGATTAAACCCACCGTTGAATCCGAACAAATCGCCGCCCACCGACAGGAGTTCGTCTATTTTTTCAAAAATCCAGGACTTTTCTTTTACATAACCGTCGGGTGCGTTAGGCAGACGGTAAAACGAGCAATAATCGCACTTGGCTACACAAACATTGGTGTAATTTACAATGCGCATCAAAAGATAAGTGGCGCTATCCGGCTTGTGGTAACGATCCCGCACGATACGCGCCAGACTTTGCAATTGTTCGTCCGAAGCATTTTCCCACAGCCACAGTGCATCTTCAGCGCTGATACGCTGCTCCGATTTCAGTTTGTCGGCCAGATCCGTGCAGTTATTTGTCATTTCCAAAGTATACTAGCTAAGTAATTAGTAGAACTTTGCTCCAGCTAATGTAAATATGAAAGGCTTAAAGCAGGGCACCGCCCTGATCCATTTTTTCTCAATGTTCATGTTTGTCGGAGGCGCCATAGTCACGCTTATTCTGGTCGCGCAGGCTTTTCAGCTAAAAGGAACTGTTCTTGCCGGATATTTCGTATTTTCATGCGCTGCCGTTCTGGGTGGATTCGGTTTGGTAATCGCACGGGCTATGGAAGAAAATCCCTGGATGGGGGGAGCGCTTGGCGGAATGCTCGGCGCTATAGTGTCGGTTGTTATTTATTTTTCCACTCGCCACTTTGGATGGTGGCAGTAGTTACTTTCCGCTCAACTGTTTGATTTCGTGTCCTTCTTTTTTGAACACACAGAACGCTGTGAAACCCTGGTTTAGAAGCAGATCCAATTGTTTGCGCATTTCTTTTTTCTTGGGCATGAGAGTAACCGCTCTTTTGTCGTTTCTCATGGATGCGGCTAGCTGCATAACTTCCGCGGGTTCATCGACACCGCCGTCATAAAGCAACGCCACTTTCTCTTTGCCCTGAGCAGTTGCTGATCCTTTCTCCATCAGCATCTGGATAATGCGCTCGAATCCAATCGAAAATCCGCAAGCCGGAACAGAACGATCCAGAAACTTCTCAATCATGCGGTCGTAGCGCCCTCCGCCTGCAACAGATGAACCATATTCGGGCATGCTTACTTCAAACACCGGACCGGTGTAATAACCCATTCCCCGCACCAGAAGCGGATCAAACACGATGTCGAACTTCTTGCCGCCCGATTTATCTCTCAGGCTTTTCACTGTGTTTATGAGCAAATGCAGGTCTTTCAACACACCGTCATTTGAAAAATTGGTCACACCGAAAATTTCGTTGAGCTGCTCTTCTCCTGGCGCAGATTTGTTGAGTCCGTCCTGCAAAGTCAAAACTTTCATAAACTCATCCACCGCGGAGTGACTCAATATGTCATTCAGCCTTTGTTTCACTCCATCCCAACCGAACTTGTCCCGGTTGTCCAGTATTTCACTGACCGTCTGCATTTTGCTCTTCGGTATTCCGCAGTTTTCCAGGAATCTGTTTAAAATCCTGCGGTCGTTTATTCTTATGACGAAATTTTCAAAACCAAGGGCAAGAAGGGCTTCGGTGGTTGCGCTTATCAGTTCAAGCTCGGCAAAGACGGTGCCATCACCGATGATATCAATATCGCACTGGGTGAACTGGCGGAAACGACCCTTTTGAGGACGCTCAGCCCGCCAGACAGAGCCTATTTGCAAAGCTTTGAACGGATTGGGAAGACTGTTCATGTTGTCGGCATAATAGCGTACAAGCGGAACGGTCAAATCAAAGCGCAGCGCGATATCTTTTTTTTTTATATCGCTATCT
>CAZEQP010000112.1:0-7944 GCA_964514345.1 uncultured Candidatus Obscuribacterales bacterium | reverse complement strand
AAAACCCAGAATCCATTTCTGTTTCTATATCCAAGGGCTGCCGTCATCTGAAATCGTTTGTCATGATCTGGATGTTTGGGCAAAGCTTCAAAATCATAGATGCCACCGCTTATGTATCTGCCTCTTGTGATATTAGCCAGGGCCACAGTGCCTGAGAAGAATCCATAAAATCCTGTGCCGTCACGTTTTGGTTTAAGGTCAAAACGTGTTTCGCATCCGGTCACTTCCTGACCGCTCAATTGAATTCTGTTATATAAAGGTGCGTTGCCGACAACTCCTGAGTCGCCTGAGTTTTTCAAGCTTTTATAAAATAAATTTACTCGCAAAGCTGAACGCGGACCTATTTGCTGTTCGACTGAAGTATCTACAAGATTGCCGCGAGTGGCTTGCAGAGGACGCATAGTACCGGCAAAAACACCCATTACCATGTCATCTATTGATGGTGGCAAAACAAAACCATCTACAGGCGGCGGTTGGAATATTTGTGAGAATGAACCGCGCAGGACGGTTGTTGGAGTCAAGACATAAGCGAGTCCGAATCTGCCTGACGCCTGAGCATTGGTTACTCGTTGAGTGCCGAAAGGCCTGAGTGAGAATGTTCCATCCACACCGGGAATGGTGGCAAGCGTCTGGGCTATTTGACCGGTTGAACCAAACACTCCGTGATAAAGATCAAATCGGCAACCGGCATCGGCAGTGACACGTTTGAGCCAACCGGTGGTGGGACGCCATGAATCTTGAATATATGCGCTTTGCAACCATCGGAAGCCTTTGTACATGCCCATTTGTTTGCTCATGAATGGACTCACTGTTGTGACCGTGTTTGTGACCGGAACTTCTGTCACCGTTCCGTCTGCGGCGGTGACTTGCTCGGTGCCTTCCTCTTCGGTGACATTTACTATAGGAGTGCCGGTGAACGGGCTCATGGGAGCGCCGTATGCAAATCCGTTTGTGGGGTCCACGTTGTAGTAAGAGGCATAGAAATTTGTTCTGACCGGACGCACTTCACTCAAAATACCGGCTTTCAAATGATGTGTATTTTTCACTGTTTTTGAAATATCGCCCTGCAGGCCCAGCACATAATTGAATCGATAACCATTGGGAGCGATGGCCAGAAGCGGTTGTTCACCATTTAGAACCGGGGTTGGATCAAAAACATTTCTGCTTCTGAAATTTTCATAGTAAAAAGCGTTGATTAAATGTAGGTTTGATTCATCGAAATGTTTTTTATATCTGTGGTTCCAACTCAGTATGGAAAAGTTTTGCATATCGCTTTGATTCATGCGCACACCGGCTTTGTAGCTGGATTTTGAAGTGGGCACATTGATGAAACTCTGGTTTATACCGATAGTGAGTTTGAGAGTGTCTTGTTCAGTAGGAAGCCATTCCAATTTTGTCAGAGTGTTAATATTTACTCTGCCGTTATGGGCAATTCCCATGGTGGGCGGAGCCAGACCCAGAGTAGTGCCGGCAAATTGTCCGGAAGATTCTACTCGCAACTTATATAAAGGCGATTCAGGGTCCTGACTCAAAGCTGTGGAGCCGTTGTAATAAACGTTTCCTGCCATGGGACTGCCTATCTGTCCACCTACATTTATAGATGGAGTGGGTGCGACTGGCAGTGACTTCATTCGCACCACCGCACCCAGCGGACCGCCGCCGTCTTGAGCTTGATAGCCGCCTATGTCCACTTGCATCGAGCGCAAAGAGCGAGGTGTGAGGAATTGCGATTGTTGCAAAACCCCTGCCGCTTCAGGCAAAATGACACCATCAAGTTCGTAGTTGACTGCGTTGTGTTCGCCGCGTGTGACGATATTGCCCAGAGTATCAGTCATCATGCCGGGCGTGCTTTCAATCAACTTACGCAAATCGTTACCCGATTTGTATTGAGTGATGATTGTTTTATCAATATTTGTGGTGCTGCCTATTTGTTCAGGATGGATAAGTGTGCGTTTACCTGTGATACGAATGATATCTGTGGGCTCAAGGTCTTCCAGTTTCATATCGATAGTGGCGGTCTGCCCTGCCACCAGATCCACATTTGTTTCGTGCGACATCATATCTTTTGCCGAAACTGTAATTTGCCATTTGCCTGGTTCTAAATTGTTGAACTTATATAGACCGTTAGTATCGGTTTCAGTTTCGAATCTTTTATGACCGCCTCCAAACTGAGTGATAACAACAAATGCTCCTGAAATGGTTGTTTCACCGGTCAGGTCCTTTACCGATCCTGTCAAATTGGCTGACTTGACCGATTGAGGTGTGGCCAGTTGAGAAGGAACGGGTGAGGTCGGCGATTCGTTCTGAGCCAGAAGGGTCCGTTTAGGTTGAGCTAAGCCCTCAAGTGTGAGAGTGCTCAAGTCTTCTTGAGCGCAAGCCTGTGGCGCCTGCAGTCCGGTAAGAAAGATTGCCAAACTGAGACTATATATAGGTAGGTTTTTTTGATGCCGGTTCATAGTAATTGGATGCCAGTATTAGAAATGGAAATCATTTCCATTTTAATCTAAAAATGACTTTCATTTTCAAGTCTCTTGGGTTAGAATTTAAACATTGAACTCAAACCCCGCAGTACGAGGAGTTGGGCAATGTTTACACGACTGTTTCTAGCTTTAATATTGATTTGCTGTTTTATTCAGGCAGCCAGTGCCGAAATGCTCAAAACAGGTATTCAAGAGTCCACTAGTTTTGTAGAAGCTGAAGCTGTCAGCGCGCCTCAACCTATAATTCCTTCTGAAATGTATGAAGAAGGAATGAAATGTTCTTGTGTGGCACGTTTCACTATTTTTGATTCCGGCAAAACCAAAGTGAATATTGTTACTTCTTCCGGCAATCATGAAGTTGATTGTATTGCTCTGCGTACATTGCAGCGCTGGATTTTTAAACCGGCAATGCTGAATGGCAAACCGGTCGAGTCAAAAAGAAAAATCAAAATTCAATTTGAAATCGAATAAATAAACTAAACAAATTGTTTGACGACTTAGCCCGGTGCTTGCAAGTCTTTGAACATGATTATAGGAAATTCGCTCTGCGCAGCGACATTCTTAGCCACTTTGGCAGCCGACAATAAAAGACTGATATCACGACAATCTTCAGGAATACCGGCAATGCCGAAAGATACTGCTGCTCTTCTTTGATCAGTGCCCATCATCAAGGGAGATCCATTTAAAACCTCCAAAATGCGATGACATAAAATGGCTGCTGAAGCCAGTTCTGTGTTGGGCAAAAGCAAGCCGTAATTAATCGTCTCAAAGTGAGCCATAAAGTCAATGTTTCTCTTTATTCCATTTATGCGCTTGTTGGCTTCAGTCAGAGCCTGCACCGGAAGCGGTTGCGGTGCGGAGTTCGGGGCTGCCTGATTGACAAGCCACATATCGAAAATCACTACACAAAAAGGAGTGCCGAAAAGCTGATAGCGATTGTATTCCATTTCCAGGAAAAACTGGAAAGCGGGGTAAGACAAAATATTGGTATCAGGTCTTTTCAGCGAGCGCAAAATATTGTCTATGGCAATTCTGTCTAAAACAGTGGCTTGCAGCAATTTGGTTTTATCCGGGCGCAATGGTGTATCGCGCAGTTCAATAAGATCGCACTGGATAAGATTGAACATAACAGGCACCCATTCCTTCTTAGGCATAGGCTTTTCGCGCAATATGTCGAATAAAGTTTGATTACCGTCCAGTTTTATATAAAACTCTTTTTGGGGCGCAAGCTCATGGGGAGCCGCTTCGCGTATTTTTGCTTCGAATTCGGCCTCGCTCATGTTGGGATGTTTTTTGGCCAGAAAATGTTCCATTTTTAAGCCGGAGTTGAACAAATATTTGCTTTGATCAAGCAGTGTGACTGCTTCCATCAAGATTCCGTCCAGACGTTTTTTTACTGTGTGCTGGTCGGTTTTTTCATCTTTGAAAAAGAAAAATTTGCCTGTTTCCCAGGTAACAAGCTCAGTTATAGCCAGGTCGCCCTTAAAATTCAAACAAGTGGCGTGCACCAGATCGCCGCCATCAAAAAACAATTCAGACTGATTCATGTTGTCCGTGATCACCACTTTTCCTGTCATGGCGCCCATATTCATGGACTGCAAAAGAGTGGGAATAGGCATGTCTTCAAGCTTTCCTTCCATAGTCGGAGCCTTTTGTCCGGCCATTGTCTGGAAAGCGGGAATTCTGTGACCGGTGCTTTGCAGTGATTGCAGTCCTAGCAATGAAGTGCTGTACGAAGCACCCATGCCTGTGTTGCGATCACCTGATTCTCCAAGCAATGCGGCCTGACCGGTGGCATCAGAAATAGTGTCGGTGGCTTCAGATAGAACCAAATTCAAAATTAGGGCCACGTCTGTGGTCTGATAAGTCCAGACCTCGACTTCGTTTCGTCCCTCACCAGTGAGCAGTTCCCAGGCCGGTTCAAAAGAATTTTGTTTGCAGGTACACAGGAGTCTGTACAGATTGGTTTTGCCTGAATGCCAGGCTATTTCGCAAGTGCGTGGCCCTTTTTGACGAGCCTGCTCTTGCAAAAAAGATATATCGTTCAAATTGGGTAATCGCTCAAATCTCCCAATTTCAGTAGTTTGACGTCTCTGATTTTGAAACATGACAACTCTTAGTTCGTTAATAAAGAGTACCAAAAATTCAGCACATCAGGCACTCATATCCGGCTTTTATTTCTGCCTCTAAGCATTCTATTAAGCTCGGCTTGAATTTCACCTTCGATAGAGATGCTCAGCTGCTTGCAAGTGTTTTCAATGACATCCCGGCTGGCGCCTTTACTGTCGTATTTTGCCTGGTTATGAATGTTCATCTGCCATTTTCCGGGAAGTGTAGCCAGACTCAAAGGGAGCGGCAGCCATGGGAAAAATGGAGTGACAGGGAAATAGGGCATCTTAAGGAAGTTCGCAAGAGAAGGAATATTGAAAAAGTTGGGCGCTGCTTCATCGCATCCCAGCGTGGATAAAGGATAAATGGGAATATTTTCTTCCACCGCAGGCAAAAGCCTGGTCCAATCGAAGCCTTGCAATCGATATTTTTGTGAATATGGCTTGGCAAGACCATTTATTCCTTCAGGAAACACAGCAACTATTTCACCTTTTGAAAAGAGGCGTTTCATAGCCAGCGAAGACCAGGGCACAAATCCAATTTCACGCAAAAAAGCATGCAGACGTTCGTCGGCGATAGAATCCAGGTCATACATGATATGAATTCGTTTGTGCAGGTCTGAATGAGCCAGAAGACCATATGAAAGCATAATTGTTTGCCAGGGCAGAACGCTGCCTTGATTGCCTATAATGAGAGCTGGACCGTCTTTGGGCAATTTGTCCGAACCAGTGAAATTTACTTTGAACCAGTCTGAATAAAGAAATTCAAGAAACGGCTTGAATCTGGCCAGAGCGTTGACGTCAAAACCATAGTATTGGTCCGAGCTCTCCGCTTTGTCGATGAAATTTTGATGACTGGCTTCAAAATCGGCGTTTTTTGATGGCATCTTTGTACAACCTCAATGGTTCTGGTTATTTTTCCTGGTCCCAGCCTGTAAAGACTGATTTTCTTTCAGCAAGAAGTTTGTTCAGGTCCTTTTGCACTTCATATTGTATTTCTCTTGCGATGCTAAGAACCAATTTTTTATCTTTAGCTTTCTCAGGCGGATAGTTAAGATGGATAGGCTTATGCACATTAATGAGCCATTTGACCGGCAATGGGAAAAACATGAGGGGAAATGGCAGCCAGGGAAATCCCGGAGTAACCGGATAAAATGGCATACGAAGCAGGTGAGCCAGCTCTTTGATATTGACGAAGTTAGGGAATATTTCATCACCGCCAACGGTGGCAATGGGAACAAGCGGTGTTTGTGTTTCGATAGCTAGTTTGACAAAACCGGGATGGAAGTCAAGTACGCGATATTTGTGCTTGAAGGGCTTACCCACCCCTCTTATCCCTTCCGGATAAACACCCACAATTTCTTTGTTGGCAACCAGTTTTTCGGCATTTTCCAGAGTGGCTCTGACCTGACCGGTTTCCACCACCCACTCGCGCAAGCCGGGTATTGTGTAAAACCAGTCTGTGACAAGATAACGCACACGTCTTGGATGTTCGTGCGAATTGCACATCGCCATAGTCAGCATGCATCCATCCAGTGGCAACAAACCGGAATGGTTGCCTACAAGAATTGTGGCGCCTTGCGACGGGATATTTTCAATGCCCCGCACTTCCACTTTGAAATAATCTTCGTACAGAAATCTGAAAAACGGCTCCCAGCGGGCGAATGTTTCAATACTGAAACCGAATTCGTCTTCTTTGCCGGCATATTTTTCGTAATAAGCCGGACTGCGCTGGGCTAAGGCTTTTAGCGGGTCGCTAAAAGTCAGCGTTTTACTATTTTTCCGATTAACCACAAGAAACCAAGCACTCCAGGACCAAATGAAATCCAAGTGATTAACCGTCGAAGCATATTTTGAGCCGCTTCAGAAGATTTTTTCTTGCAGCTTTCATCATCTTCGTTCTTGCAGTTTTCGTTTTTATTTTCTGGACTTACTTCGACCATGGCTAATTCCCTTGCTAATAGTTGCTGCCTGCCAATTATATCTAATAGCCCATTTGGTAATTTTGAATATCTAAGCTACTTAAAGCAGCCTGAAAAATATTTTAGAAAGACTCAAGATATTGGTTTTTAGTAGTGCGATAATTTCTACAAAGAGTAAATCGAGTCAGTGAGCGAGTTAATTATGAATCAACCCGATATGAGCCAGTTGTTTCAATCGATGCAAAAAATGCAGCAAGAAGTGCTGAAGATTCAGCAGGAATTGCAAAATGCCCAGATTGAAGGAAGCGCCGGAGGCGGCGCAGTCACTGCCGTGTGCAACGGCGCCATGGAATTCAGCAAAATAAAAATCAAACCGGAAGCTATAGACCCTGAAGATCCCGGCACTCTAGAAGATCTGGTGGTGATGGCAGTGAACGACGCCGTCAAAAAATGCCACAACCTGGCCCAAGACAAAATGGGACGCAGTCTGGGCGGACCGGGGGGAATGGGACTTCCTCCGGGGCTGGGATTTTAAGTCTAGATGCAATTCACCCCGCCGTTAGCCCGGCTCATAGAACATTTTCAGAAACTGCCGGGCATCGGACCTAAGTCGGCTCAGCGCATGGCTTTTCACATCTTGAAAATGAGCCAGCAGGAAGTGGGCGAATTTGCTTTTGTAATGGTTGATGCCAAGGAGAAAGTGCGTAACTGCAGTCAGTGCTTTCATCTTTCGGCTATAGACCCATGCGAAATCTGCTCTAATGAAAAGCGTGACACCAACACAATTTGTGTGGTGGCCGATGCCCGAGATGTAATTGCACTTGAGCGTACTCGTGAATACCGCGGTCTTTACCATGTTCTAACCGGGCTTATATCACCGCTTGAAGGCAAAGGTCCTGACGATCTGACCATTCGTGATTTGCTATCACGGGTGCAAAAGCTGGGTGTCAAAGAGGTTATTCTTGCCATTAATCCCACTATAGAAGGGGACGCCACAGTTTTGTATGTGCAGGGAATTTTGAAATCCTTGCCTGTGACGATTACTCGCATAGCTTTTGGATTGCCTGTGGGTGCGGATCTTGAATATGCCGACGATATTACTTTGAGCCGATCTCTGGCTGGAAGACGAGAAGTCTGAATCTAGTTTGAATTTAGTCTGAATCTAGTATGAATCTTGCGATTTGAGTAAAATTCTCTCTACAGTTAGAGGGTCTTTTTTTTGTCCCTTCTACGAGTGTGAGCGAAACGATGAGATTTCTAACGAAATAGTTAGATATTGTGTGTAAAGTGCAAACATTCGTTGATGAGCATTCAGTCGAGACTACTGGATCTCTCGTTAGAAATTTGTTTGCAATTCGCTCTTGGAATAGTTATTGAGCCAGAATTAGATCGACTATGTTTTGTGAAGTCAGACCTACTTCTTCAAGCAGTCTT
>CAZEQP010000111.1:0-7958 GCA_964514345.1 uncultured Candidatus Obscuribacterales bacterium | reverse complement strand
CTGCATCCGATCCAGAATCTGTCTCTCGGCTGCATTTCTGGGAGTCCACTCGGTACTTCTTTCTCCGGTCTGCAAAGTAGTGCCGGCGTCGGTAACAGGACCTGTGGGGTTGTGAGCAAGCCTTATTCGATTGTTGTCTGCGCTGTCGAAAAATGAAACATTGTCCAGACCAGGTATTCCGGTACTCAGTTTTTCATTGGCGCGAATAAGAGATCTCAACCCGTTTGCATAGTCCTGAGGAGTTAAATAGGATGTTTGTTGTCCAATATTTTCTGATGGCGCATAGCTATCGCCACCGTCGGTAGTAGCAGCGGCAGTTTCAACCGGCGCCGTTGGATTGACGGTCATGGTAAGTTCTCTAAAAAGCTGGGGAGCTATGGTTCAGTCTAAGGGCAAAACTCTCGTTGTCAAGTTAATTAGACTGCGCGTTTTGCATGATTTTCAAGAATGATTCGCTGTAGTAAAAACCTCACCCTAAGCACTGAATCTTTTACGATTGGGGCAGACGTCTTGCGCCATTTTTTGAATTTGCAAAAGCAGTCCTTGCAGACCCACTTTCTCTGTGGCAGAGACAATCACAGGATTAATAACTTGTGGATAAAGCCATTCAAGATCTTCTCTGCGCACTTTGTCTGCTTTATTCAAAACTGTGATGATAGGCTTGTCCACAGCTTCCAGTTCGCTCAATACATCAAAGACGCTGGCGATTTGTTGTTCCACGTTGGGATGGCTGGCATCAACCACGTGAAGCAAAATGTCTGCCACCTGCACTTCTTCAAGTGTGGCTCGGAAAGCGGCGACTAAAGAAGTCGGCAATTTTTTGATGAATCCTACCGTGTCTGAGAATAAAATTGGGCTGCCGTCGGGCAGCATGGCTTTACGTGTTGTGGGATCAAGCGTGGCGAAGAGTTTATCCTCAACGAATACGCTTGATTTAGTCAAAGAATTTAGCAAAGTCGATTTGCCTGAGTTTGTGTACCCAGTAAGAGCAATCACAGGCAAATTGAGTGAAGTCCTCTGTCTGCGCTGTGTTTCACGATAATTCTTGATGCGGACTGTTTCTTTTTCAAGATGATTTATACGATCACGGATAACACGTCGATCTGTTTCCAGTTTGGTTTCACCAGGACCCCTGGTTGCTATCCCGCCTCCCAATCGGCTTAGTACATGACCTTTTCCGATTAGTCTTGGGTACAGATATTTCATCTGGGCAAGCTCGACTTGCAGTTTACCTTCTTTAGTTTGGGCGCGCTGGGCGAAAATATCCAGAATCAGTTCTGTCCTGTCGACTACTTTTACGCCGATCATTTCAGCCAGATTTTGTGCCTGGGTGGGCGACAGTTCTTTGTCTATAATTACTAAATTGGCTCCCACCTCCTGGACCATCAAAGCCACTTCCTGCACTTTGCCTGAGCCGAGGAAATAATTGGGGTGAGGCTTCTGGCGCGTCTGGGTCATGCGCCCGCAAATGGTGGCACCGGCGGTGCGAGCCAGTTGAGCCAGTTCGTCCAGATCATCTTCAATTTGAAAGGGGTCGACCCCTTCTGTGATGATGTCCACAAGCACCGCACGCTCTGCTCCTTCCACAAAAGCTGTGGTGGGAGCGTTGACCCTGAATTCGTCTTCCAGTGAATCAATAAGATACTGGAAGTTATCGTCCTGGGTGCGGCGAGCCGTTTGAGGGGGCAAAATTTTATACAATTTGCCTTCGCTATCACGTCCCGGCAGCAAATGAGCGATATGCACGGCGTCAGCCATAAATGCCTGCTCACCTTTTGACTTGGAAAATGTCTGCTCCGGGTTGACGTCGATTTGAGCCAGCAAATCCAGTCTGTTTTTAGCCAGACAGTTCAAGTTCTCTTTGCTGAAAGCTTCGCCAGTTTTAGTTTTATACTCTTGAGAAGTTTTGCCTGACTTGCCCTTGTTAAAGTTGGTATGAATGATACGGTGCCCGCAAAGGCGTCCGGGTCCGACCCTGACCCCTTTCAGCTCCGGCATATTAACGTCGTTTGGCTGACCGATGGTGATATTGACCACCTGACCGTGCCGGTTTACCACTACTGAAATATTGTGTCCGGTTGAATTGGAGATTTCTGCAACTGAGTCGGCCAGATCCATTGTGAGAATCTTGTCTTTAGGAATGCGTTTCTGTAATAACTTGGTCAGAAACCGAATTTCAGACTTTTTCAGGCCTTTGGCATTGGTCAAATCTAGTTTGCCGTGCAAAAAACTCTACCTCCTTAAAAAGCAAAAGCCACGTCTTGCCACAGCGCTTTCGTAAAGCCGGGTGTGACAGTCGTAGTTGCTTGCGTGATTCTCAATGTGTTGTAGTGCTCTCTAGAAGGAAATAACCAGGATCTCCTATTTGCATAATACCCCTTGGGCGCGAAAAAAAGCGAGAATTTAATGTGGCGCGGGGTTCTGGGGCATCCCGGATACGTGCAAGATATATGAAGTTATAGTATGAAATAGCATAATAAAGTGAGCAGGCGCCGACCGGGGTATTTTTGTCACATGAGAAAACACATTTTTTTGGCTCTCACCTTGTCCTTGTTTATAGTAGGAGGCGAACCGGCTTTCAGTGCCGATGCTCAATCGCCACTTTCAGGGTTCAAAGAAAGTGAGCTGCCCAAAGAACCTGAAGCCCAGCCTCAGATTGAAATTAAGACCGAAACCAAAACCGGTATCGAAACCAAGACCGATACCTCAGATACCTCAAGTGCTTTACCGCCCGAGCCTGAAGTTCATGTAAAAGACGGTCCTTTGCAGGAGGCGCGCAAGGACCTTTTGCGCTCTATCAACAGAGCACAAGAGAGCGGAACAGGTGTCACTAACTATATGCGAGCTTTCGACTATATAGAGGATATGGCTGTAAAGGCTCAGCCGGAAGCTGACATACAAAAAAGAATTGATTCTCTTAAATCTGGTCTTGATGAACAAATGAAAAGAAGCGCCCAGATTAAAACCGAAGCTCAAGCCTCCGCCGCCTCGGGCGGATCCAAAAAAATGGGACTGGGAAACTTAATAGCCGACCCCTTTAAAATACCCGAGAATTTCCGCACAATGGGAGGCGGTGCCGGAGCGGATTCTATAATTGGAGATAAGCTTGTAGGCAAAATGCCGTCACAAATGAATAAAGCTGAAATAGACAAAAAAATGAAAGAGGTGCCTGAACTGGAAGAGTATCTTAAGAAGTTCGTTAAATGAAAAAGCTTTTTCGACTTGCAATCATTTTAAGTCTTTTTCTTGCGGTACCATATCCGGTGGCGCTAGCGCAGAGTACAACACTGGGAGACAAATGGGCGCTTATAGTTGGAGTCAGCAAGTTTCAAGACCCGTCCATGGATTTGAAATATCCCAGCAAGGATGCAAAAGATTTTGCTAATTTCCTTATCCAGAAAGCCAATTTTGCTCCGGATCACGTGAAACTTTTGACTGACAATCAGGCCACGCAGCGCCGCATTTTGACTGAGATTGGAGATACCTGGCTTCCTAAGGTGGCAAAGCCAGCTGATCTTGTGATTATCTATATATCCAGTCACGGCAGCCCGTCTCAACTTGATAATGAAGGAATGAATTATCTGGTGGCACATGACACTTCACGTGATGCTTTGTTTGCTTCCGGAATTTCATTACAGCAGTTGTCATCCATTATTGTGAGTCGTGTACACAGCAAACGAATTGTAGTGATACTGGACGCCTGTCACAGCGGTTCTGTCAAAACAAATAGCGACGGAAAAGGCATAACTCGCAGCGGAAATTTTGACATCGGTCAAATTCCTATGGGCGAAGGTTTGATGATGATTTGTTCAAGCTCTCCCAGTCAGGTCTCCTGGGAGTCAAAAAAATATGACAATGGAGTCTTTACCAAAAAGCTGATGGACGCGCTTTCTGTCCGAGGTCAGTACACAAAAATGGGAGAAGCTTTTGCCGCGCTTAAAACAGGTGTGCAAACAGAAGTGCTTGAAGATCGCGGAGAATTACAGGAACCTGTTATTCGCAGTGCCTGGAAAGGCGACGATCTTGTCATCGCTTCAAAGCCTGTGAGCCCCAGTACACCTTCCGAGCATTTGAAAGGAAACGGTGGAATTCCCGGTTCAGGAGCATCGGTCGTATCGGCTCCTGTTATTTCAATGATGCCGCAGCCGGCCGCAGAGTCGCGTCAGAGCCCGACCGTCAATGAACTTATGAATTCATCAGCCATGAATATGGTTTTGCTCGACCGAATTTCAGTATTGCCTGTGGTTGGACCCACAAGAGTAAAAATGGACGCCATCTGGCAGGGGTTCGCTCAGAAAGACAATCTTGATGTGAGCAAAAGATTGAACGAACTAGGTCTCGATAAAAAAATAGAGGCAGCATTTCAATCTGAAATTAAGCATCATTTGCGCAACAAAGATGTTGTGACAATGGAGAACAGTCCATTATTGGCTAATAACCCCCAGGGCATGGAAGGAAAGATTGACGCCAAAGCTTTGCTTAAGCAGCCTGAGGCTGTGAACTGGAAATTGCTTGGCCGGCTGGCACAGTCCAAATTCCTTTTGCAAATCGAAGTGCTGGAAGTTGAGCTACAAGACAACGCCATGGGCGACATCGCCGATATGCGCATTTCTGCTCGTCTAGTCAATGGAGATTCAGGTGAAACTGTCTGGATGCTCAAATCAAAAAAATTCAGTCGTCTCACTCAAGCAACGCATGACGATTCAATTTTTTCTGAGATCACAAATTATTTCCCCCGGGCGGCGGCAAAAGAACTGGCCAAAACAATAGTCAACGCCATCAAAG
Organism: uncultured Candidatus Obscuribacterales bacterium; assembly: GCA_964514345.1. Lineage (GTDB taxonomy): Bacteria > Cyanobacteriota > Vampirovibrionia > Obscuribacterales > Obscuribacteraceae > Aved-18. The sequence goes on along the minus strand of CAZEQP010000111.1, from coordinate 3,173 downwards.
AACAATAGTAATTTTATTCAGAGCGTTCGAATTTATTGCAAAACACAATCATGCAATGCCATTTGTCCAGATTTGATCCAGAGGGAATGGCAAGAATTCTGCTTCTATTGAGCCGGTTGAGAAAATCAAGGCATAGTCTTTCGTATGTTCCTTCATCCGTCGATAATCGATCATATCTTTTCTGAAACATGCGATCGCAATCTAAAAATGATCCATCTTTTCTTACCACCAGGTGATAAGTACGATGACCTATTAGATCGCGCGGCCAGTTTTTATTGGTATAAGTTCTGGCAAATTCATATGTGGCTGTGTTGACTCCGCCCCAGCCGCCGCCTTGAGCACTGTTTTGTCCTCTGTATTCAGTTTCGAAAGTATAAATCGATTGAATGTCTTGCCCATTTAAATTGAATCCGCTTTGAGTGGTTCTCTGGTAAGTGTCTAATTGTTGTGGTCCGAAAAAGGCAATTCTGATACAGGGACCATCTTGCGGATTCACCAGTTTCAAAACTCTTGGATCTCTGGACAGATTTTGTACTGTTGCTACTCTGGCTCTTTGCACTTTCGCCTGCGGTAAGTCTAAAACCGGCTTTTGCACTTGCAGTTTGTTTGAAAGAGAAATAGTGGCTTTATATTCATTGTCGTCGCGCATTATTTCCAGAACTAAATTCTGATTTTCGATTCTGGCCGAGTATATATAATCTCCTCGACTCAATCCGGCCCTTTTCGCTTTGCTGGACTCCACGACTTGTGATACCAAAAGTCCCAGGTCGTCTTCAATACAGTCGAGCCCAATATCATGCATCATTTTTTCTGATAATACGCCAAATCGATTGACGCCTCCTTTCAATAACTTTGAGCTTGAAGAAGGCTTGTTTTCAACGGCAGCCAATTTGCCCATTACAGGCAATTGAGCGAGAAATAAAAGAATTGCCAGTAAGGCAGTCGATTTCACTTGCATCTTCTTTCCCCGCATTTGAAGATTGAACAAGCTACCAGAAAAATAGACGCCTCGATCTTATTAAGGTTCCCTGAAATTAAACCGGTTATGGGTGCATGGCTACCGAGCTTTTGTTTTTCAGCGACTCTTTGACCACTTCGTATGCTTTTTTCAGCTGGATGTCTTTGAAGTCTTCCGGGCTGCGGCTGCTGCCGGTTCCGTTTGGATCCAGCCACCAGCAGCCTTTACCTTCTTCTTTTTGCTTTTTGGTCAGCTTCACTTCTACATCCGGAGAGATGCCTTTCTCGTGAATGTCACTGTCGTTTGGAGTCAAATAGCGAGCGATAGTTATATTCACACCGGAGCCGTCATCCAGTTTGTTGATACCCTGAACGAGTCCTTTTCCAAAAGATTTCTCTCCTACAAGCACAGCCCGTCCGTTATCTTTCAAGGCACCCATTGTAATTTCAGATGCCGAGGCACTGCCTTTATTGATTAGAATCACCATGGGCAGGCGACAAATTGGTCGGCATTTGCTTGCTACAGATGTTTTGTAGCCTTCTTTATCGACAGTGGAAACTATATTTCCGGAGTCAAGAAATAAGTCTGAGACTGCAATTGATTTGTTCAACAGTCCGCCGGGGTTGTCGCGCAAATCAAGAACCAGGGCTTTTGCCGAAGAAAGATCTTTGAGTGCGCCGATCATTTCTACATCTACTTTGTGTGAAATGAAACTGGAAAGACGGATATATCCCACTTTGGAATCAAGCATTTTAGCTGTTTGCACAGATTTCAAAGGAATTTTCTTTCTGGTGATAAGGAACTTCTTTTTTTGACTTCCTCTGCCCACAAGCAAATTCACTTTGGAGTCGACCTCGCCTCGTATATATTTGGCGGCGTCATCGACTGAAAATCCGGTTGTCGCTTTTCCGTCTATTTCAAGTATCAGGTCAGCCGGTCGAATTCCAGCTTTCTGAGCGGGGGTGTCTTCGATAGGTGAAATGACTACAATGCGATGTTGCTTATCAAGACCTATCTGCACACCTATGCCGCAAAGTTGAGCGTCTATCTGGTTCTTTTCGTCATCGAATGCGTCTTTATCCAGAAAGCGGGTGTATCTGTCGCCCAGGCTTGCCAGCATAGTCTCGATTGCTTTGTGCGAAGCATCGAAATCGGTCAGCTTGCCGTCATACTTATGCTGCCAGCGCTTCCAGTCCTGATGATTGAAAGTGTTGTCAAAAAAGTCTTCATTTATAAGTGACCAGACATAGTGATACAGACGATCCGGGCTGGTATAGGCTGTTAACCTCAGCTCTGATTTAGTTTTTTCTTCTGTTTTTTCGCTCTTCTGCTCTCCTTGAAGTGCGATTAATTCCATAGTGGTTGCTGCGTTCAGACTCGAACCGCCAAGTCCGAAAAGAATTGCAAGCAAAAGAGCCACCCTCGAAATCCCAATGCGAAACACTTTCCTACAAGCTCCGTGAATACCATTTGACCCTTTCTATTTTGTTTGGGGCGTGAACTAGCTCTGTCCGACGGATGAATTTGACCGCAAAATCGTCATAAAATGGCTTTGTTGTGGGTGTTTCGCTCGCTAAGAGAGTTAAAATCAAGTCCTCAAAAGGATTTATACCCACTTTTAATAAAATTTATTCATCTTGACGACTAGTCTATCCCTCTGTGGGGTAGACTTTTCAAACTTTGCCTCCGGCTTTTATGGGGGATGGGAGTAGAGCAAGCCTTGTTCATTGCTTCTTTTCGCTGCTAACATTAGGTTTTTATTGATGCAATCCCGGCCGGTTGCAAGGGGAGAAACAGTGGACAAAAACGAAGTCATTGAAATTGGTGTGTTCGGAGGTTCCGGCTTTTACAAGTTGCTGGAAGATTGCCAGGAGAAAGTTGTTGAGACTCCATACGGACCTCCTTCGGACAAAATGACAATCGGTATGCTGGCTGGAAGGAAAGTGGCTTTCATGCCAAGACACGGCGGTCAACACCAGCTGCCGCCCCACAAAATAAATTATCGAGCCAATGTCTGGGCTATGAAATCACTGGGAGTGAAACGGCTTATCGCACCCTGTGCCGCCGGCTCTTTGCAAAAAGATGTGAAACTGGGCGACTTTGTTGTTTGCGACCAGTTTGTCGACCGCACATCAGGACGTGAAGATACCTTTTATGATGGTCCCATCACCACTCATGTATCAAGCGCCGACCCTTATTGTCCCGCGCTTCGCAA
>CAZEQP010000110.1:0-7990 GCA_964514345.1 uncultured Candidatus Obscuribacterales bacterium | reverse complement strand
ACCGCATCCGTGCCGGCTTTGACTTTGGTGATGATTTTTTTCTTGAACTCTGGTCACACCAGTTAAGACAAGAAGAAAAAATCTGCCGGCAATTGCTCGAATTATCCAAAAGTCACGCAATACCATGGGTGGTGACTAATAATGTTCACTATGTTTATCCGGAACAACGCATAATTCACGATGTCCTCACCTGTGTGCGCCACCAGACCACATTGGCTCAGGCAGGACGAAAGCTGCGTCCCAACGGCAACTGGTATCTCAAATCACCGCAAGAAATGGCTTATTACTGGAAAGATAATTTAGACGGAATACATAATACTCAAGTCATAGCCGAGCGCTGTCATTTTAAACTGGATGACATAAAGCCTATGTTGAAGAAATTTCCATTATTTAATGAAGGCAGTGCGCATAATAATAAACTACTTGAAGAACTTGTCTGGCTCGGCGCTGCCGACCGTTATGAAATAATCACCGAAAAACACAAGAACCAGATAAAACACGAGCTTGATCTCATCGCAAAACTAGATGTCGCCTCTTTCTTTCTCATTATGAAAGACGTTATCGACTATGCCACCAGCCAGGGTATCGCAGTGCAAGGCAGAGGCTCGGCGGCAAATTCTGTCGTATGTTATTGTCTGAAAATAACAGCCATAGACCCGATAAAAATGGATCTTTTATTCGAGCGCTTTCTGTCTGAAGAACGCGACGAGCCGCCGGATATAGATCTTGATATCGCCCATCAAGAGCGCGAGCGCGTGCTGCAATATATTTATAACAAATACACTCACACTCATGCCGCCATGGTTTGTGAAGTGGCATGCTACAGAGGAAAATCGGCTTTACGCGACGCTGCCCGCGTATTAGGATTCTCACAAGAAAAAATAGACTTGCTGGCTAAGCGTGCACATTACGGCGAAGCAAAAGAAGCCGCTCATGTCCTTGCCAATGGCGGTCTGCAAGAAGCAGGGCTCGATCCCAAAGACAGACGCTCTCGCTTGCTTATAAAAATAATGCAAGGACTTGACCAATTGCCGCGCCACCGCTCTATTCATGTGGGCGGTTTTGTTCTCACTCAAGACCCTATCGGCAGTATCGTCCCTGTTGAGCCTGCATCTATGGAAAACAGAACAGTCATCCAGTGGGATAAGGATGATACCAATCTAATAGGCATGATAAAAATCGACTTTCTTGGACTGGGCATGCTGACGATGATCCAGAACGCTTTGAAGCTGGTCAAAAGTCACTACGACAAAGACATTGACCTGGGCAAGCTTGATATGGCAGACCAGAACATTTATAAAATGCTTGCACGCGCCGATACCATCGGACTATTCCAGGTAGAGTCGCGCGCTCAGATGAGCATTTTGCCCAAGCTCAACCCCACTTGTTTTTACGACATAGTGGTATCAGTCGCCATTGTGCGTCCCGGACCAATCCAGGGAAATATAGTTCATCCTTATGTGAGACGACGCAACGGGCTGGAAGAAGTAACTTATGTCCATCCCATTGTCGAGCCTATTTTGAAACGCACACTTGGCGTGCCTCTCTTTCAAGAACAAGGCATGCGTCTTGCCATTGTCGCCGCTGGACTGACACCAAAAGAAGCCGACTGGCTGCGCATAGTCATGAGCCACAAACGGTCACTGAAAAAGATGGCAATACTTTGCGAGAAGCTTGCCACAGGCATGCGCAATAACGGCTTTGACGAAAAAGCAATCGAAACAATAACATTTCAATTGCAAGCATTTGCTCATTACGGCTTTCCTGAAAGTCATGCCGCTTCATTTGCTTTGATTACTTATGCCTCTGCATTTTTGAAGCGCTATTATCCGGCAGCCTTTTTCTGTGCCATCATGAACGCACAGCCAATGGGCTTCTACAGTCCGGATGTTTTGATGCGCGACGCTGGACGCCATGGCGTCAGAGTACTGCCACCAGATTTAAAGAAAAGCGCCTGGGGCTGCACTCTTGACGACGATCTCACTTTGCAAATAGGTCTGCGCTTTATCCAGGGACTGGGTAGCCGTGCTCAAAACACACTTGAATTTGCCTGGGAAACAGGCGGACCATTCACCTCAATAGAAGACGTTTGCTATCGAAGCGGACTGCCGCCAAAGGCTCTGCGTATATTAGCCGAAGCCGGCGCTTTTGATAATTTTCTCCCGGAGTCGGATTCGGAAAATCGGCGTCAGGCACTATGGACAGTGCTTTCTTTATTGAAAGGCAAAAATACTAATTCTATTGTCAAACGTCCGCAAGACAAAATGATACCAATGACCGGATTCGAAAAAGTGGTGGCAGATTACAAAACACTGGGTCTTACCACAGGCAATCATCCAATGTTATTTTGCCGCGACTGGGCAAATAGAAAAGGCATTCTCTCATGCAAGCAACTGACCGAGTGCGAGCCTGACTCTATCGTAATGACAGCCGGCGCAGTCATCTGCCGCCAAAAACCATCCACAGCCAAAGGATTTGTTTTCCTCACCATAGAAGACGAAACAGGCATGGCAAACATAATCGTGCGCCCAAAAGTATTCAAAGACAACCGCCAGGAAATAATGACTGCAAGCTTCCTGGTGATCACAGGCAAAGTGCAGCTGGAAAAGACCGTTTTAAACATAATCGCCCACAAAGTAAAAGCAATCTCGCCAGGACTGGTCATGCCTTCGCATGATTTTCATTAATTTGATAATATTGATTCATGACTAAAGTGTATTTATTCATTATTACAAGCGGTATGCTACTAGCTGTAGTTTTTCATCTGCTCATGCAAAGCTACTTGAGTCAAGCAGTTGCAAAATCTCTAGAAGCAAATAGAACACTCCTGGAATGCTTGACCACTACCTCACCCAGAAACATTCACTATCCAGTTGAAGATAGCTTTGATTCAAAAGGGAAAAAAATAAGACTTGAATCGTACATTCCAGAGCAATATCACAAAGGTGATAAATTTCCTGTTGTAATCATTTTGCATGGTGCCGGGGGTGTTGGTGAATCTGGTGGCTTTTTTAGAGATTTAGCCAATGAATTCGTTTCTGATGGAAAGGTTGCTGTAATCGTCCATTACATGGACCAGTCCGGACTAAAAAGTGCCAATTATGCACAAATGGGAAATAATTTTTCATTGTGGATGGAAACTGTCAACAAAGCGATCGACTATTTAGCTTCTAAATCTGACTATGACAAAAACAACATCAAATTATTGGGACATAGCTTGGGAGCACAGCTGTCTCTCCATGTCGCAGCAAAAAATCCAAAAGTCAGATCTGTCACCTCTCTTGCAGGTTGTTTTGTTCTTCCGACAAAAGACATAACATCAATGCCACCAGTCTTAATCCTGCAAGGTACCAAAGATAGAACTGTAACAATTGCAAGAGAAAAAGCCACAATCAAAGTTTTGCAAAGTGTAAAATGCCAATATCAAGAACACTTATTGAAAAACGTTGATCATTCTTTCAGTCAGATTAGTTTTGATAGTCTCGTAGAACAGATAAATAAGTTTTTGAATTTCACTTAGAGTCAAATTTGAAATATGCAACTGGGTGATCCAATTCTCTTGCCGAGTAAACGCTGCGTCTTAGAAGTCATTGACAGACTTCTAGACATTGTCACCATTTGTAGCGAGCTCCTCGATTTCTATGAAAAAACCAAACTGACAAAAGCAGAAAAGCTTGAATTCAAGGATGAAATGGGAAGTTTGCTAGCTTATTGCTGGGGAAATATTATCAACATACAAATGAACTGTCAGTTCGATGATATGGATTTCCAGATTGAAAATTCATCTGCTCAATTCAAGAAATGGAATTCGACATTGCGACCAAATCCTGATCGTAGCTGGGGAGGACCAGTAATTACTACTGAAATTCCAGATGAAGGCAAACCATACATTTGCTCCGATAAACGAATTGCGATTCACGTATTAACTGAACTGGAAAGAGTTCGCCGGTCTTTAAGTCAGGCAGTCAGATTAATAAGCAAGCGAAAATACAAAGGACAAAATTGGACGAGAACGGCGTTGTTATTTGGAGAAATTCACATATTCTGCACCGCAATTTCAAACACTTTTTACTTTGATCATCCAGACTTGATTAAACACGAAATAGACTCACAAATGGTAGCAGAAGAACTTGACAGTATCGAACGAATAAAAATCAAAACGAATAAACCTCAAATGGTTCAGTTGTTTAGATCTCCAATTGGTCTGGAAAAATTTAGAAACTGAAGCTAAGAATACAACTCTTGATTTTACTCAACATATTGAGTAAAATTACTCAATATATTGAGCAAATTAAAAGTAATGACCTACAAACGCCAATATACTGACATTTTAGCCGATCGCCTGAATGAACCCAGACGGTTCATTCAGGTTGTTTCGGGACCCAGACAGGTCGGGAAAACGACCCTGGTAGACCAAGTACTGCAAGGACAACAACAACCGTACATTTTTGCAAGTGCTGACGAACCAACCTTAAGAGGTTCCGAATGGATTGCTCAGCAATGGGACGCAGCTCGCCTTAAAACTAAAGAAAGTAAAAAAGGCGCCATACTAGTAATCGATGAAGTACAGAAAGCTCCAGGGTGGGCAGAATCAGTTAAAAGATTATGGGATGAAGATACTCGCAACAAGGTACCACTAAAAGTTGTAATTCTTGGATCCGCACCATTGATGATAGAAAGCGGATTAACCGAAAGCCTTGCCGGAAGATTTGAAACTCTCAGGTTGCCTCACTGGTCTTTCAACGAGATGAGGGATGCTTTCAAGTTTTCTTGCGATGACTTTATTTTTTATGGAGGCTATCCAGGAGCTGCCTCTCTAATCAAAGATCAGCATCGATGGGAGCGATATATTCGTGACTCTTTAATCGAGACAACCATTTCTCGCGACATATTACTCTTAACCAGAGTGGATAAGCCAGCATTGCTGCGACGCCTTTTTGAACTGGGGTGCCTTTATTCGGGTCAAATTGTTTCATACAACAAAATCTTGGGACAGGTGCAAGACGCAGGCAATACCACGACTTTGGCTCACTATTTGGAATTGCTTTCTGCCGCCGGAATGTTGACCGGTCTACAGAAGTATTCAACCCAAGCAGTTCGGGTAAGAGGTTCCAGCCCAAAATTGCAGGTTCTCAATACAGCCCTTATTACTGCTCAAGCAGGACTTGACATAAAGGAAGCAAAGAAAGACACCGAATTCTGGGGACGATTAGTCGAGTCCGCCGTTGGAGCGCATCTAGCTAATGCTCAGTCAAGCGGTCTAGGATCGTTATACTACTGGAGAGATAACAATCGCGAAGTTGATTTTGTATTTAAATTCGGCCGAAAACTAACCGCCATCGAAGTCAAAAGCAACCGGGCACCATATACGCTACCAGGCATGGCGGCATTTTCAGAAGCGTTTAAACCAAACAGAAAATTGCTGGTGGGAACAGGCGGAATAACAGTTGAGGAGTTTCTGCGCAAGCCGGTTGAACATTGGATAAAATAGAAAGTCATGAAAGAAGTCGACTCAGACCCACTAAGCAATTTAGTTCTGTCTTATCCCTGTCCAATCAACTGGGAGTCGATGGAAGGCGACGAGCGGGAACGCTTTTGCAAAAAATGCTCGAAAAATGTATTCAACATTACAGACATGAGCAAAGCAGAAGCAAATAAGTTCCTCCAGGAAAGGACAGATACAGGACTTTGTGTCCAGTTCTATCTTAGACCGGATGGAACTATTAAAACGGATAATTGCCCCAGAATAATCCGCCCATTAAGAGACACGGCAAACAGTATTAATGAGAGAAGCTACTCTTAAAAGACTTCTTGCAGTGTTCAACAAAATTGAACCTGATTCTATTTTTTCAGATCCAGGTATTACTAAAATAGAACCAATACCACCCAGAGACAATAACGCTCCTATTCCAAAACCGGTTAAGATCGATACAGAGCCCCCCAAGCCTGAGTACTATAAAAAAGAACTCTTTGACAGTCCAATAGTCGTGGTTGCCGAATCGACGAGAAAGTCATTTTTAGAACATGGAGAAGACAAACTTCCCCTCAGAAAAGAATGTTTTGAAGTGACAAAAGTATTGAAGGCACCGGAGTCTTTCTTGAAGAATCTCGAGAAAACCAAATTTCTGCAGGGAAATTACAAAATTCCATTTGAAAATCCATTTATCTCCCCAATGAGAATATTTCGTTCATTCAGAGGCAAAGAGTTTATTCTTTTCACCAAAGACGCCAAAGTAAGAGAGGTTGAGCCACCATTCTTGCATTGTGATTTTGGCAGCACGATCTTTTGGACCGACGAGCTAGAAACAAGTTTTGAAAACTGGCTTTCTAAAAAGAAAAAATAAATGAGAATAAACCTGAACCTAGTTGAGTTTGCGTAAACCCGCAAAAAGACTACGGACTTAGCAAAGACTTAAATGACTTGTATTCGTATAGTTTATACGAATACCCCATTGCAGAATCAAGGAACTAAGAAAGTGTCAGATTCCATAGTTAGAGATATTAGACCAGAAAGAGAAATACTGGAGCCTACACACTTGTTTTCAGGCTTCGCTAATCTGGCGGAGTTACACGGATTTCAACACGACACGGCCTCTAAATTTCTTCACGGAGTGCAGCTCATTCATGAACCGGCAGAGGAACAACCCGGACCACAATCGGATGTTCCAAATGGGCAAGGGGGCTTATCCAGCGACAGAAGCAAGGACCCTGAATTTCAAACACTGATAAGATCTTCTGCTTTCAGGGATATCGTTTCAGATCTCAGACAACATGGTGAACGCCCCTTAGATGCGGTGACTCGATTGCTTCAGGATAATAGAGTTCTAGCCATCGGAGAGCATCACAATCCTGACAGCGCAACCAGAAGATTCGGCGGAAGCCCTGAATTCATCGCCGCCTTGAGAGCGGGCAATGTCACTCATTTTGCTATTGAAGATTATGGCAGCCCTGAATTGAAAAATGCTATTGCTGAATTTAATCGAACCGGTGACTTAGAAGCTCTGAAAAGCCATTATCCCTCAAATGTTCAGGAACATTCTGAATACTTTGCGATGCTGCAGAACTTGCAAGCCGCCGGTATTCAAATTGTGGGAGTAGATTCAAATGTTGAACAGACACCGGATCCCTACGATACAAGAAGAAATTTCATAATGGCTGACAACATTCAGACCATACTGAACAATCCCGGCAATAGAGTCGTTTTCTGGGTAGGGGCTGCTCATTTGACTGGAGAAAATTCAGTCACCAATATTCTGAAACAACGAGGAGTCAGTATTGCCACCATACAGGGCGTAGATCCGGTTGACCGGAGCGGATTTAGCGCCTATCCACTGGCTGAAGTTACAAGACATCTGGACAGTGATCGAACGGCATTATCTACCAGATCATCTGACGCACTCAGAAGATTTCCCGTTTCGCATCTTCGACGCGAAGCCCATCCGACCGGCGAATTTGATTATGTTTTCTTCTTTCGATAAATCTTAAAATTTCACGTATAATGATGCAAATGAAAACTCAAAATGTCATTCTTGCTCTGTTTTTGTGTGCCACACATTCAATGGTCGCACCTGCATTTGCTTCAGGCGAGTCCGAATTCGCCAGTGGAGTTTCTTACTACAAAAGCAAAAATTATCGCCTGGCAGCCAAAGAGTTTGAAGCATCAATTTCTCATGGCAACATCACAGCTCCGGTTTTTCTCTACGCTGCGCACTCATACATGGCTTATGGTGACAGAAACGAGGCGTTGAGGAAATACCACCAAATTATTGAACTATTCAAAGACACTCCTTCTGCCAACATGGCAAAAGAGGCTTTGATGCGCCTTGACGCAAATAATAGCTGGGTAGATCGCAAACCCGAACTTCTGGCTTCGATAAAAAAACAGCTTGAAGGTCAAAATAAAAAACCGGATGCAGAAAAAAAGACCCCGGCTACAACCAGTGATAAAAACAAAGACAAAACAAAAACTGCTAAGAAAGAAAAAACACTG
>CAZEQP010000109.1:0-8008 GCA_964514345.1 uncultured Candidatus Obscuribacterales bacterium | reverse complement strand
ATACTCGGTTTTACAGGAAAACTTACTCTCCTGTGCTCACCGAATACTTACTTCAAAACGAGAGTTTTGCATATTGGAGCTTATGTGTTCGGATTGCTTTTAGGTGTCCGACACTGGCTCTCCGCCTGGAAAGTAGAAGTAGGTTTTTAAAGGAAATGAAAATGCGAAAATTCATCTTCCTGCTGTCGGCATTACTCGTTGCCGGCTGCAGCGAGGAGCCTGCAAAAATAAGTGAAGACTTTCCATTCAAACTTTCGCACCGGTTTCAGGTATCCACTGAAAATCCGCATGAAGTGGAGCACTGGGTCTATGTCAAAGAAGACGGAACCACTAAAGTGGTCGAGCAAATCGAGTATGACACTGGTGTTACTACCTACATTTTCTATCGACCCGACCAGTTTGCAGAAAAGATCATCGAGTACTATCCCGGCAAGACTCCTGACTTAAAAGATCGTCAGGTCAAGTCGGAGATTTATTTCGAGTCTGAAAGCTCGGATTTCAAATATCACAAGGGTTATCTTGAAGACGGCACCCTGGTCAAAACGGGACGGCGACTTTATGACGGCTCTTACAAGACCATCACTTATTTTGAAGACGGCAAAACGCTGCACAAAGAGCAGCTTTTCGCCAGAGACAAATTCATGATTTCTGAATCCGAGTTTCGCAAGAATGGCAACAAAAGCCAGTTAACCACTACCGATAAATACAGAAACGTTTTCATCTGGAAGTATCGGGACGACAATACTCTCTGGCTTATGTACGAAGTCCCGAGTTGGCCCTGGTCTACGCCGGGCGGTAAGTACTACAGGGAAGACGGACGCAGTCTTCTTGCTGAGTTCAAGACTTATTTCAGGGAGAAGATCATCGTGTATGTGGACGAGTCGGAGAAAAACCGCTTCAGAGTGCAATACGACGAGGTCCCTGAAAAGAGCATGACCATTCTTGTCTTTGATACCAAATCCGGTGAAGTGCTTTACCAGCAACGGTGGAAACTCATTTCAGGAGCTCTCGATTGCTCAGGCTCTTATACGCTTGAGAAAACAATTGTGTATAAACCGGGCAGCACACTTTATTACCGCCTGGTTGATCGTCAGGTCATAATGAGCGCCGACGGCAAATCCATCGATAAGGTTCGCATTCCATTGAAGCCGGACGGTGGTGACTCGGAAGGCACTGAATATCAGCTTTATCCATCAAGTTTTGTCGCATCGAAACGGACTTTCGTAAAATACAAAGTGGTGACTTGCTTTGAGAGCTACCTTGATGGTGGCTATAGCGAGCCGCTTGCACAGGTTGATTCCAAATTCGTGCGTCATCCTGATTTCGTTTGTCTGCCCATTCCTGAAGTCCCCAGAAGGGCAAAACCGAATGTATGGGTAAGATAATTTGATTTGAAGGAGAAGCGGGTGATAACCTGCTTCTCCCCCACTTTCAACAAAACGGAATATACTAAATGATGTAATAAAACGAGGCCGAAAAAAGCGAAGAAAACAGGCATTCTATGCCTGCCTCCTCCGCTCAAATCTCTGTCCAAATTAATCGCTATTTGCGAACGGCGATCACGAAGCTGTTGACGTAGACCGTTCCAGAGAAAGTAAAGCGCAAAGAAAATGGACTACAACACCTTAAAAAAGTGGTTAGTAAAAAGCAAATAAAAATACAAATTTGAATTAACCAATCATGATTATGATCTTGAAATAATCATTTAGAGGCTCGCGCAAGCTCGCGCTACGTTAGAATTTTCAATCTTCCTGCTTCGTTTAATTGGAAAGACATTGAGGTTTTTTATGAACAGTCAGAAAAATTTTGTGCGCCTTTTCTCATTGGCTGTCACTTTCATATCAATATCAGTTTTGCCGACAGCGGCATTTGAAGTCGGTGACAGAGTGATGTGTTCACATACATGTTCGAACAAAGACTGGAACCCCGGAACTATTGTCAAAAAAGACCAGTACTCATATACGGTCAAACTCGATAAACGCGAAGGACAATTGAGCGAAGAAGTTTACAGCTTGCCCTTGAACTGGGTGAAAGCGGGCATTGAAACTCAAGGCACGAAAACAAAATCCGAAAAAAACTGAGGCTGAGGTAGGCGTTCTTTCCGGATTTCGTTTTGGCGTGATTTCTTAAGCGCTGAAGCTATTTGCAGCAGGCTTCTTCTTTCTTGCTGCCGCCATCGTCCTTGTCGTCGTCTTCTTCGTTCGACTCTTTGTCGGCGCCTGCACTCTCTTCCAGGTCGGCTTCCTCATCTTCCTTCTTATTAGGAGGAGGAGCCGGCTTCGGTTCGGGTTGAATGTCCGGTTTATCGACTTCTTTCAATTCTTTATCATCGTTGCCTGGAGCGGCTTTCTTCTTGTCGTCTGACATAATTTTCTCCTTTTCTATTTTTTTATTCGTGAAAAGGTGACGCAATATTATTCGGGCGGTTCCCTAATTCTGAATGATTTTCACTTCGCCGATATCATTCAGGGCTTGAACACTTGTTTTCAATTTCCCTCTTTCAAATCTCAGATGCATACGCTTTCCGTCCAGGCGGTAATTCGCCAGCTCAAGCCATTTTGTACCGGCAGGCAGAAGAGCGTTATGAACGAACAAGATTTTGCGATCCTTGTCAAAAGTTATGCCCAGATTTTCATACATCAAATTTGGAATCGTGGCTGCGGCCCAGGCTTGCGGGGCGCATGAAACAGGATAACGCAAAGGAGTTTTTGATTCTTCTTTGGAAAAGCCGCAAAACAACTCAGGCAGCCTGCCTTGATCTTGAGTGGCTGCTGCAGCCAATAAAGCATCAAGAATGTCGTTTTTTTTACTGTTTTCTTGAATGCCCCCTCCAATCATGCAATTGTCGTGCGGCCACACAGTACCGTTGTGATAACTCATGGGGTTATAAGCTTTAGCCGTCATCGAAAGAGTTCTTATACCGTAACCCGAGAACATCTCTGGACTCAGCAATTTTTCGCTCACCATTTTGTTTTGCGACGCTGTCAAAATACCCGTAAATAGTAAGTGTCCGGCATTGGAAGCCACCACACTGCAGCGCGAACCGTCGCCATTCAAAGCCAGTGCAGGCATTTTCAGATCCTTGTCCCAGAAGTCTTTAGCAAATCGTTCTTTAAGCCTTGCGGCCTGTTTCCTGTATCGCTTCGCCTCAGGCTCTTTATGCAATCGATCAGCCAAATCCGCCATATTAAGCCAGGCTTTATACAAGTAGCCCTGCACTTCGCAAACGGCTATGGGAGGGCGTCCTAAAGATCCGTCGGCATTGGTTATGCTGTCGCCTGAATCTTTCCAGCCTTGATTGGAAAGGGCTGCATTGGCTATTTTGCCGTAAACCAGGTATTTTTCACCGTTTTCTGATTCTTTGTCCAGATAGTCGAGAGCCATTTTAGCTTTGTCCCAATACTCCCGGGCAAATTTCATGTCGTTTGTATGTTTGCAATAATCGGTGTACAAAATTAGGAAAAGCGGCGTGGCGTCGACTGTTCCGTAATAAGGCACAAAAGGAATTTCTTTCAAGCGAGCCATTTCGCCTGAGCGTAACTCATGCATAATGCGCCCCGGTTCTTCTTCGCGTGCGGTATCAGTAGTGGTGCCCATGTGATAGGCGAGCAGAGCGATTACATCCCGTGCCATATTTGGTATCATAGGCAGCATTTTCCAGGCGGTGATTATTTGATCTCTTCCAAAAGGTACAGCGTACCAGGGGATGCCCGCGGCCACTGCCATGACCTTCTCTTCGCCTATTTGAGCGGGAAGGCGTAACATATACAAGTCGCGATAAGAACGGTCGAGTATTTTGTTAATCTCGTTGTCATTGGTTCTGATGCGGGCGACTGTGCCGAGCCATTCTTCATAAGCCTGATCCGCCTTATCCATTTCGGTGGCGAAGCCGGAGTCAAATGTTCGAATTGGCTCTTCTTTGTCAAAAATGGCTTCAACTGCGGTTTGCACCCATGCTGTCTGATGCGGAGCCAGTTCAAAAGTAAACTTTCCTTCTTTTGCGCTCAGTTCTTTTGATTTAGCCGAGAAAGACCTCATGCCTATTTTGGTGCTCATGATTTTTTCGTCCAGCCCTTTGTAAGAGAGGACGACAAAGTCACTGTCTTTTACAATCCTGGTTTCCATGCGCTTTCCGCGCCGGTCTCGCTTCTGTCCGCGCACTTCAAACATATCGGCAAAGTCGGCGTCGAATTTTATGGAAAGCTCGATTTTGACGGGGCTTTTATGATAATTGGTGATAGTGTATTTTTCGCGCAGAGCGTCTGTTATGACAATTTCTCTTTTTAACAGAACGCTTTGCTCAGGTACGGTTTCTTTTTTCTGGTCCGTATCAGTTTGATTTTGTTCGAAAGCTTTATTGGCATAGCAAAATGTTCCGGCGTATCCTTTTTGACAATCTGCCATCAACAAAATGGTGTCCTGTCCGTTCAGGCTGATATCCCAGCAACTCAAATAACGAGTATCGTCTTTGTACAAACCGTTCCCGTATGGGCTGGAAGCAGGCAGTGCGCCGGTTTCGCTCAAGATTTCAAAATATTTTCCGTTTTTTATGACCTGGCGGGGATGGTCGGTTATAGCCGCTTTGATGTTGAATTCTTGTTCCGGCACCGCCTCCAGAAATGATTCTGATTTTTCTTGCGCCAGGACAAAAGAAGCCGGGCCGGCAGCGCCAAGGCATGTGCAGGATAGGCAGAATGCCAGCAAAGCAGAATAAAAGATGCTTCGATAACCAAATTTGGTTTTCATCTATCGCCGGTTATGCCTGCCCGACCCAGTTTTCTTCCGCTATTGATTCCCAGCGTCTGCGTATGTGTTGAAACTCGTCTGTGCTGAGCGGACCTTTGCCTATTGTTTGAGCATTTTCTATCCATCGCCCGGCTTTGGTGGTGCCAACTATCATAGTAGAAACTTCATGAATACTCAGTGTGAAGCGCAAAGCCATTTCGGCGCTTTTGTTTATGTCCCCATTGACAAAATCATAATGCAATTTTTGCAGTCTGTCCCAGTATGGATGGATGTATGGATTCTCCGGCTTTGTTTTGTGACGCCAGGCTGCATTTGCCACCGGACGTTTGGCTATGACACCAATTTTGTTGGCTGCGGCCAGGGGCAGTGTGAGAGTAATTGCTTCCTGGTCGGCAATGCTGACGGATGTTTGCAAAGCGTCAAAAGCGCCGCACTTGATGGCATAAACTGCAGCACTGCCGTCCCCGCTATAGCCTATGTAACGCGCTTTGCCTTCTTTTTTGATTTTTTTCAAAACGTCTATAACGTCGCCTTCTCTCAATAATTCTTCGGTGCAGCTGTGCAGCTGAAGCAGGTCTACATAATCTGTTTTCAGTCGCTTCAAGCTGCGTTCAATGCTGGCTTCTATGTCATCCACACCCCAGGCGTCGTCCATATAGGTCTTGCCGTGACCGCATTTGGTGAAAAGATAGAAGTCATTTCGTCGGCTTCCAACTGCGTCGCCGATGAGAGCTTCGCTTCCTTCATAACACTCTGCTGTGTCGATCACATTCAGACCCTGGTCAAGTGCTGCGGCTAGCAACTCTTTAACATGGCTCACTGATGCTTTTTCAAATCCAATTTCAGCGCCACCAAAACCAAGCACGCTTACTTGCATATCGGTTTTGCCAAATGGGCGTTTTTCCATGTGATGCCTCACTCCTTTACATGACACAGTCCGGCGAAACGGTAATTCTACACCATTTGCCGATGGTGATTTTTTATCTTAAAAATCCAGATTCGGTTGCTCCTGATATAGCACTCAATGGCTAAAGCAGGTCCGAAATAGCACGCACAAAAATGAAGTCGCTACCAGGCTCGGCTCAGCGCCAGAACAAAGTCACAATGACGGCGACAATAATTCCCAGCATAAACACATAGTACAGAAAAGAGGCAAAAGCGCGAAAAATAATGAATTGCAACAACATTGGGTGCATGTTCCAGAGTCCCTCCGCTACTTTCTAAATTCATCATATCAGCTGGCAGATCTTTGGCAAATCTCTGGCAGATCTTCTTCAAACCTAGCTGAGCTGGCCGAGTAGCATATAGTTGCATTAAATTAATTGCCCTTAACGACGATTCAGCGTCTTGTGATGTAAAAGCCTGAAAAGAATTACACTGAGAGCGCTCATGGACTTTTTGTCTAAATAATTCGGTAAGGTAGATGAGTAGAAAATATGATGTTTCTGCTTACCACTTTATCTAAGGTCGAATTATCTTTTGCTTTTCTTTTGGTGGTCTCAAGCAAGTTAACCAAATCAATTCCAGAAACAACTCAGTCAAATCCAGGGCGTTTACAAGCTCAGGATAGATCTGGTCCTTCTGGAAATGAACCGATATCGGTTCTTTTTTTTGCACGATCACTGAAAAACGAGCAATTGACATCTCAACAAATGAAAGGACAGAAAATGTCTAACACTGTCTCGAAACCAGGCGTTTCGAAAACGCTTGTTGCTTTGGCTTCGGCAGTCCTTTTGGGGCTCTCGGGTCTCTATCTGTACTCCAATTACGGTCATCTTCTTGCTCAGTGGTCAGCGACCGAAGAGGTTGCGGCTCCGGCTCACTTCGCCCAGTCCGATGAGGACCGGGCCAAGGAGTATGCTGAGTTCAAGAAGGGCTTTTTCGCCAAGGTCGAAACTTACAAGTCGACACTTGCTGAGCCTGAGAATGCTGAGGCTATTCGGACTTTGAAAGGTCTCATGGACGAGCTTGCGGTTATCGAAGCTGCATTCATCGAGCTTCGTCCTCGGGCTACTGAGCCCGACAAGGAGAAGTTGGACAAAATGGTCGTCAACTACGGCAAGATTTTGTTCAAAATCAACGAACTGAGCTACCAGCTGGTCGGCATCCGCGATGCGCGCTGGGAAGTTTACAACGTTCATGCGCTTCTCAAGTTCACGTCCCCGGTTCTCTATGAGGCGGACAAGGACGAGATTAAGAAGCTTTTGAGGGCGGTCGACCCCGGCACCCTCAACATCTACGACGCCGGCAATCTGCTCAGCAAAATCGAATACCTGACGCAGATTGCACTGCAGCGCATCAAACCGGAAGAGCAAGAAGCCACTCCGGAGATGATGCGCAACGCCCACATGCACGCAGTCCAGCTGTATCTCAATCAGCTGACTTCGTTGAACGCTCCTCCCCAAAGGGAGGGGGAGTAAATGTTGGCCAAAATTGCGACCACTCTGGTGACCGGCGTTGCCGGCGCGCTGGCTGGTCTTGTTTTGGGCTTCGCCTTTGCCGGTCCCGGCGGATGGCTTGGTCCCATGCCCGAAGTCGCAGCTATCATGCTCGGTACAGTCCTTGCCGTTCTCGGCTTGGCTGTGGGCGTCACTCTTTCGCTTCTTTCAAGCTATCTGGAATACCTCCGCGATTATCTGGTTGCAGGAGTTGTTGCCTGCCTCGTGATTAATCTTGTTCTGTCTCTCGGGACAGGAGGTCCGACAGATGCTTCGGCTTTTCTACAGGTCACTTTGCTGGGAGCTTACTTTGGCTCAGTTTACAAGTTTGCTCTCAGCAAATTTTCCAAGATGAACTAGTACCAGAACACTAGAAGCAACTGAAAAACGGAGAAGAAAAATGGCTCCACGACCCAGCTCCCGTCGCAGTGACGGTAACCTCGGAATCGGTTTGATTCTGCTCTTCATCGTTGGTGTGATCGGCGCTTGCGTTCACTCCACCAACCTCAACAACGCGAAGAGCACTCCGCAGGTGGAATCCGGCGAAACCGGAACGCCATCTCGGATGGAGTAATCGGCCGTACTTGACGATGAAGCGTGGGACGATTTAAAGCGTCCCCGCTTCATTGTTTTATTCCGATACAGGTCTGTGTCCATTTCAATTCTCTAACAGTCAAAGCATTACAGGAACCAACATGCAGAAACTCAATTCACTTCTTGCACTGGCACTTTTCACGGAGATCTCGGCTGGCGTCAATCCGGTGCTGGCTTACGACCCATTTGCTGACAAGCCTGTTGAGCCGAACAATTTGGCTTCCGGCGAC
>CAZEQP010000108.1:0-8157 GCA_964514345.1 uncultured Candidatus Obscuribacterales bacterium | reverse complement strand
CTTGATCTTGGTGTTCAAAACAAAATGTTGAGCGTTTTGCAGTCGAATGGCGCCGACTCCAGAATCGATTTTCTCAGTGTGGCTAATGTCATTTCTCCGCAGCCCAAAGATGCTGTGAAATTGGAAGGCGAATTCGACACGCTGGTCCAGCACAAAGGATCTGTGGTGGCTTTTGGAAAAGTGGGCGGCAAGCTGGAAGCGCGATGTATGGCTCTTTCGCCAGCACCGCATGCGGTGGCGGGCTCATCTATGGAGCCGATGAGTCGGCTGGTATCGGCGCAGTCGCAGCAAAATCAAATCATAGTTGTGGGAGAAGCCAAAGACAAGCTGGCCATAATGAGTTTGAATCTGGATAAGAAGCTCGGTTTCACAAAACCGGACGTGGGGACATTTGAAGTCGGACTGAAGTCTTACGGCAAAATATCACAAGCCAGTCTGGGCATGGATGCAAGAAATCTTTATTTAGGAAACGGCATTGCCGGTTTGGAAGTATTTAACCGCGAAACCGGTCGCTTTCGTCATGCTTTTACATACAAAGTACCTCGTCTGGCGGCTTCACAAGTTTGTGCCTGGGGTGATCTGGCTGTTATTTTAACCAGTGAATTTATGTCTTATGATTTGTCCGAACCGACAAGACCCAAACTGGTGGCGGAAACATCCACACTTTCACCGCTTAAGGCTATAAGTGGTGCAGGCAGTTATGTCCTTTGTTTGAGCCGTGCCGATTTAAGTTTGCGCCGGATGAATAAACTGGACGAAGTGATTGGCACAGTGCCTGTGTCGGGCAAGAGCCTTGCTTTTGATAAAAACAAGCATTGTGTTTATGTTGTAGATCCGGCGGACAAACTGACACGCATACACGCTTTCAAAGTCTTTTCGGACAAGATGGAAAATTTTGACCATATAGAAACCACCGGCAATTTTTCTTTGATTCGTGCCACCAATTCTTTGCTTGTGATTGGCGGATTGAGCGATATCAATACTTTTACCATCGAAGGCGGAGAGCCTCAGGCGGGTGCATTCAAACCCAGTGCAAAATATCACATGGAAAATTTCGCCCTGCGCGATTTTTGTCTTGAAGGCGATTTGATTTTAGCCAGTGTTGTAGATCCAAACTCATTCGGTTTTTTGCTGGTGCTGAGACCGGAAGAAAACGAATTGAAACTATTGTCCAAATACGATTTGAAACACGACGGCATGTCCATATCGGCCTCCGGCAACACTGCAGTCTGTGTGGGAAAAGACAAATCCGGAGCGGATTTGGTATCGATAATAGATTTGAGCCAGCCCGGCTCACCACGTGAAGTGAAAACTATTTCTACAATCGATTCGGCTTCGGCTGCGATCATTCAGCCCCAAAAGAATCTGGCGGTTGTAGTGGGGCGCGGACTGGAAGTGTTCACTTTAAGTTAAAAATGGGGTTAGCCCGGATGTTTTGCTTTTGGTTCTCGGGTAGAACTAATGTAGGACTTTTATGAGGACCATGCAAATATGACATCGGCTGTAACCAAGAAGAAATTTCCCCGCATATCTTCGGCGGCTTTTGAACATCCTGCCGACAAAGCTGCCCTTGAGGCGGTAAGAAAAGTGCCTGTGCTCGACAAAGTCTTTGCCCGCCTGATGGAGCTGGGTTTCGAGCGCTTCTTCCGTATTCAGCTTCTGGGTCAGTCGGTGCATGTGACCCCCAAACAGTGCGGAAAAGTCTACAAACTGTACAAAGAAGCGGCTGAAATTCTGGACATGCACGAGCCTGATTTGTTTATCGCCTCCCATCCGGTGCCCAACGCCGTCACGATAGGTGTGGAGCGCCCGATGATTGTTCTGTATTCCGGACTGGTGGAAATGCTTTCGGAAGAAGAACTGATGGCGGTTATGGGACATGAGTTGGGGCATGTGAAAGCCGGACATGTTTTGTACAAAACTATCGCTTATTTTCTGGTGCATATGGCCAAACAAGTGCTTGGAGTCAGCGGCGGCGTGGCCGGCGCATTATTGCAAGCGGCATTGCTCGACTGGTCGCGCAAATCAGAATTGACCGCCGACCGGGCGGAATTGCTTGTAGCGCAAGATATCGATGTTTGTATTCGATTGCATATGAAGCTTGCAGCCGGATGCGGAAAAATTTACGAGCAGATGGACACCAAAGAATTTTTGCGCCAGGCAGACAGTTATGAAGACCTCGACCACAGCACGCTGAACAAGTTCTACAAAATAATGCAAGAGACCACAATGACTCATCCTTTGTCTGTTTTCAGAGCCAAAGAAGTGAAAGCCTGGTCAGAAAGCAATCAATTCAAAGAAATCATGGCCGGTCGCTATCCCACCATGGATCAAGATGTCGGTGTAAGAGTCTGCCCGCACTGCGAAGCCAAAGTCAGCCCGTCATTCTTTTTCTGTCCCGACTGCGGAAAGAGCACTCGGGTCTAGAGTTAAGCGTTAGAGCAGAGTTAGACCTGAGAGATAGACCTATGAGTTAGAGCCCATGCTCACCAAACTGCACAATCTGACTTTGATATTTTTCATTGTCATTGGTGTGGCTCTAAGTGTTGCCGGTCTTTTCGGCTTTTCAGACGATGAAAGAAAATTGCAGTACGCAGTGGACAGCATTCACTGGCCCAGTACTGAGGCAATCATCGAAAAAAGTGAGTGGGTGGTCACTAAGAACAAAGGAGACAACAGTGTCTCGGTCCGCAAGATTGATTTTAAATATAACTACCTTGTTGCCGACAAAAAATATAGTTCCAGTCGATTCCTTTTTGGAGTCGATTCTTTCCCTAATAGTTCGCAAAAATGGTTCGCCGAAGAATGGCTAGTGAAATATAAACCCGGCACCAAGCACAAAGTATTTTATGATCCCAGAAATCCTACAGACGCCGTTATTATGCCTGGAGTCGCCGCCGAATTCGAATTGAAGGGTGCCAGTTCGTTTTTTCTGGGGCTTTATATGATTTGTTTCAGCGTGGTTTCAATGACGGTGGCAAAACGATTTGAAGTACGCAACGGATTGTATTTGCGTTTGCTCACCGGATTGAGTCTTGTTCTTTGCGCTCCTGTCTTGTTTTACGGTCAACACTGGCAGCAGGAATTTCTGCATGACAAAACAAAGCCTGAAGCCTCACTTGTGATTGGGAAAAATGGTTATGGACTGGGATTGGAAGTAAAAGAATCTGAAATGATTCCATACTAGCCCGAGTGAAAAAGGTCCTAAAAGTGGTCCAAAAAACGTTTATAGCGTAATCGACCTAAAAAAGGGCTCAAAAATAGGTTTATTACGCTATAAGCCTGTCTTTTTAGGTCTTTGACGCTATAAATCGTTCAGGATGCAGAGATTAGACCGGGACTTAATTCGGGATTTAGATCAAGAGTCTGTAGTTTCCACATCTATGGGCTCGTCTGAACCGCTTGCGTGATCTTTGAAATTGTGTCCGCAGCCGGGGCAGAACTTTTTGTCTTTGCTTGCCGGCGCCGAGCATTTAGGACAATTGAAACCGGGGGTGGGCTTGAATCCGGCTTTGGCTTCCGCTTTTTTGGAAGAAGGCGCTTTGGGATCCGACTGCACTTTTATATTATCCATTTCGGCGGCGAGAAGACCGATCTCATCATCGACGGCAATCACTTCGGCAGCCAACTCTTTCAATTTGTCGTCTGAAACATCTTTTCCGTGACCGAATCTATCCACCGCAAGTTTGCCTATCTCGATAAGTTTGGCTGACTTTTTGCGATCGAGGTCTTTTACTTGATTTCCCAGATTGAATTTTTGCAATTCGTCCTGAGCTTTTTCCTGGATATTGCTTACTTCTTTGCTGATGTTTTTTACTATGTCGTTGAACACTATGACCACTCCTATATTAGAGGCGAAGTTTTTTCCGTTGTAATTACAGGCAAAGGATTCCCGTCCGGTCCCATACTGGACACCCTAACACAGTTCCTGCCCTCCTGCTTGGCTTTGTATAAAGCTTCGTCGGCCCGCAAGCACAGTGCGTCGGCGGATTCGGCGTGCAGTGGAAAACAAGACACGCCGATGCTTGCAGATATATTGAATGAAAAGTCTGCACCTTCTATTTTGCAATCGTTTATGCGGCGGCGCAATCGATCACCCAGTTCGGTTGCCATAACCGCTCCTGTATTGGGCAAAAGCACGCAGAATTCTTCTCCCCCGTAGCGGGCGGTGATATCAGTGGATCGAGAAGAAGCGGCAAGCACTGTGCCGATATTTTTAATTGCTTCGTCACCCACCTGGTGCCCGTAGGTGTCGTTTATTTTTTTGAGAAAATCAAGGTCGACGACAAGCAAAGAGAGTTCCTGGTTATAACGTTTTGCTCGCTCGAATTCGCGTGTCAGTGAATCATTGAATGAGCGGCGGTTGGAAACTCCTGTAAGAGAATCGGTCACCGCCTGGGTTTCAATTTCACGATGCAATTCGGCGTTTTCAATGGCTGGAGCAAGATTGTCTGCCAGACTGCCAATGAGTGAAATGTCGTCTATGCTGAAATCTTCGAATACGGATGAGTCTTGCAAAAACAAAACTCCAAGCACGCGATCACGCATGATAATAGGCACTGTCAGCCCGGATCGCAGTCCCAGCTTTTGGAGAAATTGATGATTGTCAGGATCGCTTTTTATTAGGTGTTCTTCGTAGTGAGTGGGTGATTTCTGGCTCAAAATAATTTTGGTGAAAATCTGACCTTCATCGGTGAGAAATTCCTCTTTGATGGAGGGCGACTGCGGGTTTGCATATTCGTACACTTCGACCGTACTGAAATTGTCGCCGTGCAAAATATGGCAGTATTTCAAAGAATAGTTGGTTCCGATGAGTTGGACCGCAGTCTCAAGCACGTCTTGAAGGCGCAGAGAACTTCTCACAGTATTGCTTATTGAATAAACCAGACGCTCTCGCTCTACATGTTTTGTACGAATTGAATCGCGGGCTGTGAGGTCGTGAATTAAAGATCTGGTTTGCTGTTCCAGCTGGCTGGTTTTGTCGTCGATTTCATCATATGAACTTCGAAGGCGCTCATTTTCTCTGATCAGTTCTGTGTGCTGGAAAGCGTTTCTCATGGCGATAGCAAAAGGAAAATCTTTGAGCAAATTGATAAGCTCATCGTTTGTTGGATTATCCCTGGAAAAATCGGTCATGACTATACAGCCGATAAGCTGGTCTTCGTCATAGAATGGCACCAGCATTGCAGTCTGTCCTGATTTGAGCGGTTGCTCGCTCACTTCACCAGGTTTTAATTCAAGCGACTCAAAGTCGTCGGCAAAGTCTGCCATAAGTTTTTCCAGTGAATCGCGCCCTTTGCCAAAAGCCAGACAATCGGCAAATGTTTCCATGTCCTGGTCAAAAAGCATAAAACCGGTTGTTTTTGCGCCGGTAAGCTCAGGTATATGATCAGCTATAACTCGGCACAGCGGCTCCAGTTCAAGCTGGCTGAGCATCTTTACGACAAAATCGGCTGAATTATCCAGAGGAAAGGGCATCCTTTAATTATTAAGCTGGTTCTTGAATGAAACTTTCCCCGTAATTTCAAAAGTTATTCAGACTATAATTTTAGTTATGGTATGGATTAGAAATGACAAGCCCGAAGTTCTGGAAAAGGTAGTAAGTGCAGCCACATACTTGCCTTGCTGGATTGGATTTGGAGTGGGAATTTTATTCATTCTTTTTGACGGCAAAGGCAACAAGAATGCCTTTTTCCGTTTTCATTTTTATCAAGGGGCTTTGCTGGGACTTTTAGGCACGGTCATTGTAATGGGAATGGGTTATCTGGTCGGTCTGATTGACGGTTTACTGGGTGTTGTGGGGCTGGGTTCAGTAGAAGTCAGCGGAGCCACTTCCCTTGTAATCCAGTCATTTTTTTTGGCTTTTCTTTTACTTGACGTATATGGGTTTGTTTTTGCCCTCATAGGCAAGTTTGCCGAGATACCTTTTATTTCAGATGTCATACGTCAACATATCCGTTAGTCTCTTACTGGCTGCTGTTCTTGATTTGCTGCCGGCTCCGGCGGTTTTAGCCCAATCTATTCTTCCGGCCAGACCGGAAGCCATAGGCGGTGGGAATCCATTTGAAGGTCTGGGGCGACCGGATGATCCTAATCCCAGTCGTGTGCCCGGAGCTGAAACTGGTATCACAAATGATGTCAATCTTCCGCCTGAACCTGGCACCAAAAGTAGTGCCGCTAAGCTTCCGAAAAAGACAGGCAAACAAGCATCACATCTGGTGCCACCGCCACCGCCAGTGATGCCGGATGCAGGCTCCGTTCCGGATGATAAAAATCCTATGAAAGTGGCTATTCAAGCCATAAAGCAAAAAGATTACGAAAAAGCGCAAGTGCTGTTGTCTGAGCTGACAAAGCTGGATCCTGAAAACATGAAAGCGCTTTATCTTGATGCCGTGGTTTGCGTGTATCGCAAACAATATTTGCGAGCCCAGGAAAAATATCGCCGTATTCTGGATCAAACTAGCGACGAAGAGCTGAAAAAAATGGCGGCGGACGGGCTTAAAAAACTGGAAGAGTATCCAAGCGGTGATATGCCTGAATTAATCTCTCAATAATCTTGAAAGCTCAAAATTTATTTGAAAAAAAGACTATATGTATAGATACTTAGCTTATATAGAAATAATGTTCTTTGGGAATGTTATTAGGGCGGTAAGCAGGGACTTGTCATCCACAAAATGGTTGATCAGAACAACGAGGCAGCAAATACAGAGTCCGCAAACAAAACAGATGAGTCGGAAGAAACAAGACTGGCTCAACTGAATGTTTTTGACTCTTTTGTCGGTGATCAAAGCACCAGGCGACCGGAACACGCCCTTTTACTTGAAGCGCAGCAACAACTAGCCCGAGCCCTGGAAAACAGAGGGCTCGTTTCATTGCGTGACGAGCCGATCAGAAACTTGTTTGGTTTGTTGCTCAGCCAGAATCAGATTTCGGAACTTCCCGCACAAAGACCCGGAGAAAGACGCCAGCTGCACGCAATGCAAATCAATGTGGATGGACCCGGATACAGAATAACTCAAGGTCCTGACGGAACCGTAATCAAATTCAGTTCTCCCGGCTCAAACAATGGACTGGCTGAAATCAGACAGCTGCCCAATGGTGATTTGCAAGCCATTTACAGCGGGCGACCGGATGGTCTGAGTGAAGAAAAAATAGCAGCAACTTCGACCGGCACAACTAAAGAAAGAACTTTCCAAAATAGTGTTTCAGGGCTGCAAACCGAGACGATAAGTTATGGAAACGACGGAAGAATTGAAGTCAGCCGAAATTATGGACAGAACAATGAAGGATTGGTATCCGAAAATGTCGTAAGGCAGGCCAACTCAAGCGACGAGCGCATTACTCAAGTGCTTCAAAACGGAAGAACACGTGAAATAACCGCAAGAGGCGACGGTACAAGAGTGGTTGCCGAAAGCGAAAACGGACGAATCGCGTCGGTTCAACGTCCGGAAGGCCTGGAGGTGAGGCCGAATTACCAGGCAGGCAGAATTGCCGGCTTTGATTTTAATTTTGATCCTTCCGAATTTGCTCTTCTAAATTTCACCTCGCCCCGCGAAAACCAGGTGATTGCTTCTCTGGACGGAATTCAGGTTGCATCTCTGGGACCGCTTGATGGCGATCTTTTTGTCCGTCCCGACGGGCGTTACGGTGTGCAAGAAAGAGTAGCTGAAAATTCCCCGGTCACAAGACAAATTCTGGACACTGCCGCAAATGTTGTGAATGATCGCCAGACCGGTCAACCCAGAGAAATAAGAGCCAATGTGACAAGACAGGGTCCGGATGGTCAGGTCAGAACAATCCCTCTCTGGATAGCCAGAATAAATGCATCTGGAGCCGTTGAATCAGCTCAGGTTGGAAATAAAATTTATACGCGTCAGGCTGATGGACGTTTTCAGGAAGCCGAAATTGGAGAAAACGGAACACCAGGGGAGGCGCGAGCCTCAACTGTTTCATCCCTTGAAGTGGATGCAAACGGCAATCTGGTTGTGGCGAATCCGCTTCAGACGGGAGAAGGTCAAGCGCAAGGACAGAGGCTGGAAGTAATAAGACAGGACGGCGCCCGGTTAATTAAAACAAGAGTCGAGGCGCAGGGCAGAAATATTGAACTGGTGCAAGCTACCATTAATACAGATGGAGCTGTGACACGTTATATGTATG
>CAZEQP010000107.1:0-8196 GCA_964514345.1 uncultured Candidatus Obscuribacterales bacterium | reverse complement strand
ACATAAATTTAGGATTTGCCGGCAAGCCATACATACGTAAACGAGACTAACTCCTCAGACTTTTGGCAAACCTGAGATCCAACTGGAAATCTTCACAAGACTGGATTTTTATCCGACTCATTTCCGGGTGACAAGGATTCAAGATTACATTCTTCTCGATTGGAATAACCACAGACGGTACTACCAGACCGACGGTTTTCAAATCAGCAAACCTTTCATCTCCGTAAATACGCGATGCCTGCTGAGATTGAATTTCTTTCTTTGCAAATTGAGTCATCCGAATGCCCTCTGGAATCTTTATGGACAACCAGACTAAATCTTCTGGAAACTCATTAAGATCAAAATGCACGAGACTCTCAAGAACAGCTAAAGCTAAGCTCTCCGACGTGTAAATCGCAGCAACCCCTCTGGAGTTCCATCTTCCGCCGAATAACCTTGCACCCTCACCATCAAGGCTTGCATGCTGTCTTTTGCAAAGACGATATACGACCATTACGAATAGACACCATGCTCTATTCTTCCCAAGATGGACTCTACAAGCCTAGAGCCATACTCCGTACGCAAAAACTCAACAGGTGTGTTGCCATCCAGCGCTCTATTTGGCTTGCGAAACCATTCGTGTGCTTTTTGGAATGAGCCAAATACATCGTGTGCATAATCAAATAACCTTGCAATTCTAAGTACAAGGTCAGACTCTTCTGGGGTCAATCGCTGTCCGTGCTTTCTTCTGGCTAAAGTCCTGGGAGCAATAAACTCACCAAGTTCACTCTCGGTCAGCATTCCCTGCTCTGTTAAAACCCAAAGTGCCTCAACCGGAAGTCCCTCGCTGACACGATAATGCAAATCTGCATCAGTTCGAACTTCCGACACCAGAGCGGAGCACTTATCATAGATTCTCAGCAGCCTTTTCTTTTCCATAAGCCACCTTTTGCCACTTGTCTAATATTTTATCGCCAGATGGCAAGAAAAGCAATTTGTGTTGCTCAGGCTAACCTATAATGAAAGACCTTTACTCTAACTATGAATCACTCCCGAACCTTACTATTTCAGACTCTAGGAATCTTCATACTCCTCACAGCCTTTTATTGGCGGCCTCTGACAGGTCAGGCTTCTTTCTTCTTTTCAGATACGACTTTCTGGCTGGAACCGCAAGCGCGATATCTGTCTGAGTCAATCCGGGCAGGACGCTTCCCGCTGTGGAATCCCTGGAATTACTGCGGTATGCCTCAAATAGCAGTGCCCTTTCCCAGTCTTTTCTATCTTCCTGATTGGCTCTTCGTACTATTTCCATTTAATACGGCTCTGGCTTTAAGCATGATTTTTCATCAGACACTGGCTGCTGCTGCCATGTTTTTGATGCTCAGAAGTTTCAAATTAAGTGAGCTTGGATGTGTAACAGGCGCTCTGATTTACTCTTTGTCAGGATACATGTTCGGATTATCCAGCAATCACAGCCTGGTCGCTGGCGCAGCCTGGTTTCCTGCCTGCTTTTACCTTTTGCGACAGATCATTTTGAGCGAAGGTATCCGCCATAGGTACTGGTTTACTATTTCGGCAAGTCTTTCCATAGTAATGATAATCGCCGCCGGGAGACCTGAGATCTTCGCGCCGGGACTTTTGATAGTTGGAATCAGTAACTTGTATTCAGCTATAAAAGAATCTTCGACGCACAAGAAGGAAAATCTGACCTGGCTGTTCAGAGCATTCTTCTTTGGTTTTGTGTTCTCGCTTCCTATTATTTTGCCCACGGCCGAATGGCTCGCAGTCTCACGTCGAGCACTTGGTCTTTTAAATCCGGAAGTATTTTTGTATAGCGCAAACGGTTATGACTTATTGTCAACCGTGATCGGTCCCTGCCTGGGAGACACACGACTGCACGGGAATTCTTTTCGACCACTTGTTTCATTCTCCAATCTGCCGGCTTATGTGGCCTGCGCTTATGTAGGACCAGTGGCACTAGCACTGGCTTTGTGGGGAATTCTGTATTCAAACTGGAAAAGTACACATCGCATCTGGATAGCGGCGCTTTTCATAACGTCTGTGGTTGCTGCGCTGGGCGACACAACACAAATAGCTCCTGGAATCGTAAATCTCCTACCTGCCACAGGTTTTGTCCGTTTTCCGATAAAACTGATGTTCATTGTAATATGGTGCCTAGCCATTTCCGCGGCCTATGGATTGGACGCCTTGAAACGCAAAGCGGTATCATATTCGGTGCCAGCCTGCCTTGCTGGTCTGTGCGGGCTGTGGGCGGCATGTTTGATTTTTGCAGGTCACGCAGACTGCCTGATTTACATCTTTCGCTATGCTCAAAGTAGCAGAGAACTGATGTTGCAGGCTCAAGAAGTAACTGGCTGGGCACTGCTAACAACAACAGGTTATTTTCTGGCAATTTCGATTCCGCCGGACAAATTGAAGCTAACGACAAACGCATACTCAACAATACTGGCGGTCTTTCTTACAGCCTTGCTAACAATGAATGCATTTAACTTCGAAAAGAAGTTTGCCAGAAAAGACTTTTTTGAAAAGCCATCATACGTCGCGACAAAGCTTCCTAATAGACAGGGTCGGACACTCAATTTGACCTATGAACGTCTCACCGTGCCGCCTGAATACGAATCCACTGGACTTGATGGAGCGATAAATGAAGTGCAGTATTTTCGTCAGATTCTGCGGCCTAATACAAATTCGGACAGCTATATCCCCGAATCTTTCGGTTTCGAAGGATCCATGAGTGGTGAGTATTACCACGTATTTTTCGACAGTTATTTTAGATCCAGTCAAAGTATCAAACCCGAGATCCTTCCTCCATCAGACTTTCCACTTTCCAGATTTTGTGCAATCAGTTCAACCAATTTTGTAACCACTCAAATTTATAGAATGAACAAGAAGTGGGAAGCCGTTAAAATACTCCCGTCTTCAATGTTTACACTGGTGTTTGAAGATTTCAGTAAAAATATACGAGTCTATTCATTCAAAAATAAGCTCCCTCGCTGCTACTTGAGCCACAATTGGAAAGCAGTTCAATCACATAACGAAGTGCTAAACGCCATAGTTTCTGTCCAGAATCCCGGCTGGAGTCCCTGGCTAGCTACATACATAGAAGGAGCTGAGCCTTTCTTGCATCAACCTATGCCGCCGCAAGAA
Source organism: uncultured Candidatus Obscuribacterales bacterium (assembly GCA_964514345.1). Classification (GTDB taxonomy): domain Bacteria; phylum Cyanobacteriota; class Vampirovibrionia; order Obscuribacterales; family Obscuribacteraceae; genus Aved-18. Next base: position 5,049 of record CAZEQP010000107.1, on the reverse strand, counting down.
ATTGCAATCGCGCATGACTCACCTGAAAGTATTGAGATTCATGCCAGCACAGAAGAGCCCGCATATCTTGTTTTGTGCGATCAGTATTTCCCAGGATGGAAAGCGTAAGTTGATAAAAAAGAAACTCAAATATTGAAAGCAAATGCGTTCAATCGAGCTGTTTACCTTCCTCCCGGTGACCATGCAATTATTTTTAAATATCAACCACAAAGTCTAAAACCAGGTCTGGCACTTGCGTCGATCGGGCTATTACTGGCTCTATATCTTGGTTTTCGAGTGTATAAATTTGACCTGAAAAGCCACTGATCACCTTGTATTTACACCATACATATGTTAGGCTGTCCATATAGCGCAATTTTTCATTTCTAACTAAATCCCTCACCTGCCTGCAATAGACACAGGCAAAAGACAAGCTTGCTTTCACACGAAATCCACTTATGAGGAGGATCTATGATGGATAAAAATATTCAGAACTCTTTTGAAGGATACGAAGCTTTTCTCAAAAGTCTCAAAACGCGTATACGAGAAACACAAGTTAGGGCAGCAATCTCGGTCAATAGCGAGCTCATTTTGCTCTATTGGCAAACAGGAAAAGAAATTTTGGAACGCCAACAAACACTTGGTTGGGGCGCAAAAGTGATAGAAAAATTGGCTTCTGATCTCCGCTCTAGTTTTCCAGAGATGAAAGGATTTTCTTCTCGCAATCTCAAATACATGCGAACCTTCGCAGAAGCATATCCCAATTTCGAATTTGTGCAACAGACTGTTGCACAAATTCCTTGGGGTCATAACGTACGAATTCTAGACTACCTGAAACACAAAGAAGAAAGAACCTGGTATGTTCACCAAACACTTCACCATAATTGGAGTCGTGATGTGTTAGTTTTGCAAATCAAATCTGGACTCTATCATCGACAAGGAAAATCATTCTCAAATTTTAATAAAACCATGCCAGAACCACAATCAGATCTGGCACAGCATGTTTTGAAAGATCCATACTCCTTTGATTTTTTAAGTCTCGGTGACGAAGCGCATGAGCGAGATATCGAGAAAAGCTTGGTAGATCATATTCAAAAATTTCTATTAGAACTGGGAGTTGGATTTGCTTTCGTAGGTAGACAATATCATTTGGAAGTAGGTGAACAAGACTTTTATATCGACTTGCTTTTCTATCATTTGCGTTTGCGTTGTTTTGTAGTATGCGAATTAAAAGCAAAAGAATTCAAGCCGGAATACGCAGGCAAAATCAACTTCTACATGTCGGCAGTGGATAATTTGCTAAGGCATCCACAAGACCAACCAAGCATTGGACTTATTCTTTGTGAAAAGCAGAACAGAGTCGTTGCCGAATACGCGTTGCAAGATATTTATAAACCAATCGGAATTTCAGAATATCGCCTGAATGATGCCTTACCTGAGAAGTTGAAAGGACAACTTCCGACAATTGAAGAGCTGGAAGCCGAGCTAGAATCAAAAACAATAGATAAAATGAAAGCAGAATTGGACTAGCCCCGGAGGCACCACATTTGGTGCTTCATTTTTTTATCGGCTTAATCTGGCTCAAATAGAATTCCACATCCACACCCAGATCACTGAGGGCAGCGACCGCTTTATCACGAATATTTTTAGGCGGTCGGGCAATAATTATCTTCCCCCAGAGATCAATTAGTTTCTGGCGGGCCATCTCTCTTACTCTTTCATCGGCATCAGAAGAATAAATGTTGGTCCAGGTATTTATTTCTTTCACTGTGGAAGGAATTCTGGCTTCCAATATATCAGCCTGCCTGGATAACCATGGCGGAGCATCCGGATACCTTGCAGCTTGACGGTAATATTTCGCCGCTGTCAGTTCGTTTTTTGCGTAAAGATATTGATTGATACCCGCGATGAACGGCAGATACCAATTATCCTGATTGGCGGCGATTCCTCTATCTATTAGTTCAGCCGCTTTTTGAGGTCGCTTTTGTTCGGACCCCACAGTAAAAGCAGCAAACCAGTAAGCATTAACGAAATGAGGATCAAGACCGGTTATTAAATCAAGATATTGATCAGCAACTGCATATCGGTCATTTTTGCGACCGGTGGTATCACCTACATAACTGATGAATGCAAGCCAGTAACAGTCGGCAAGTAATTGATCAAATCCAAGCGAAACCAGTCGAATTGCATAAGGTGAAGGAATGAAAGCAGATTTCTCATTTTGATTTTTCTGCTTTTCCTCCAATTGTTGATTCAAAGCAAAATGGCTTAGCTGAATTATCGGCAGCAAAGCCATTGCAAATATAACCAAGTAGATGCTGTTTTTTTTCGGCTTATTGATTGGACAACACCAGAGTGGTTCCAGGAGCCGTTCCTACAAGAGCCTTGCCGTCTTTGGCGGCTCCTCTAATCGCGTAGGATGGTGCACCTGCGGCGCTACCACCAGCCCCGACCGCCGAATACTCGACAGTTCCCATGGCTCCTACAGTCGTGGGAGCAGCGGCTCTGGTTGCTTGAACATCAGTTATGCTGCCAATTGTCGGCCACTCTGCCGAGTTGGTAAACGGATTAGGTGGTGCTTTACCATCAGTTCCGCCAGGAGTCGAAGTGCCACCCGGATAATAAGGCTTAAATCCGTCGATTGTTAATGAGTAACTGCCGGCTTGATCTGTTGCGTACATCTCAGCGGCAATCTGCGCTGTCCGCATATTCCCTTTCACACTGGCTTCACGCGCTTTGTCTTGAGCGCCGATGAAGTTAGGCAGAGCAATCGCCGCCAGAATTCCAATAATGATTACGACTACAAGCAGCTCGATCAGGGTGAAGCCTGACTGCCCTCTTCTTTGTTTTGTGCGCCTTGCCATGATCACATTCCTCTCAATAAAAAACTGCTGGATACCAATCAATTCATCCGCCCCATTCAGGAAATTCGCGCCAGATTTTGAAAAAAGAATACCGAGGTTTTAGTAAGTATGAAAGCCCGAATGGATATTAATAGATTGCCCACTCACTTTATTCGAATAACGGTTGTCAAACATTAAAGCCACCCGGGGCAGGTCCGGATGGCTTTAGATAATTAAGAAACGTTAAGCGTACTTTAGAAACGAGCCGACGGAATTATTAGTCCCTTTATACGAGGACGGCTTCTTTTTGGTGTTTACCATGACGCTCATGGACCACTTTGCGCGGACGGCGAAGATGATCCATAAAACGACGGTGAGCAAGTGTGTCTATTTGGGCTTGCGAAGTTTTTTCAGGAACTGTGAGTACGAACTCATCATTATTAACTTTAGGGGCACTGTTGTGTTTGCCGACTAAATACAGGTAACCACCTCTGGTTGCATAAACGTAATGAATCATGTTTCCTGCCCTCTTGTAAGTTCAAAGTATCCGATAAGACGATTTAGACGAAGTAGACGATTTGGACGATAAATTAATTAGAACGCGCTTAACTTAGAGCCAGTGAGTCATTCCCTTCAAATCTACCCTACGCAATCGTATGCGACCAGTCCCGTTTCAAAGTGAAAGTTCATTATCTCTAAACAATTGCTGTTAGCAATTGTTCACGCCATCTTGAGAAACCCAGATGACATAAGGCTATTAACACACATACCCGATCAAAAAGCTGGTCGCGTAAGTAGTTTGTTAACCCACGTAAAATTCCTATACCCAGCCGAATCGTATATGCACCGCATGGCAACCGGCTATCTGCGCCATCTGATAATTTTTTACTGGCTTCTTTTATCCGCTTTATCCGACTTCACACTTGTCTCATTCAGCTCGCCATCTATAAATTCGCCGATATCGGCACCTGCCACCACTGTGACGTCGCTGTCAATATCGCCAATACTGGCATTGATTATTTCACCGGTATCGCCCAGATCTTCTCGTACCAATTCTGCCTCTTCCGGATTTCCTCGCTGAGCAATGATGCTTGAATCAGGCTCAGCATCAGAAACTATACCGTCGGCGCCGGCCGCGGCGCGAGCCGAGAGCGCTTTTTTGCCCAGTATTTTGACGTATCCGTAGCCGCGTTTTTTCATGTATTTGAACAATTTGCGCCCGAGCTCTTTATCTCCGCTGACATTACTGATGGTGACTTTCAGTCCTCTTTTGTCGGTGCTCACAAACTGAGATCCCATCAGCCTGGCTGTGATTTTTCGCAATTCTGTCTTGTCCACGGCCCAGTCCCCGGTTCCTGAAAAACTGCCGGGAAGCATTATCAGTTTTTGATTCTTTTTCGGCACGCAGCGGGCGAAGTTGGCAATCTGGGTGATTTTTTCCATGCTCATATCTGTTGAAATATAATCTTTGGCTATTTCCAGAAGCTTGGGAAGATGGGCATCGATTACAGGATTTACTGCGGCATTGATCACAGACTGCACAAACATTTCTTGTCTTTGCACCCGACCGATATCACCCAGCTCATCATGCCTGAAGCGCACGAATCCCATTGTTTCGTAGCCGGAGAGCTTGTGTTTGCCTGGTTGCAAATCTATGTATAACTTCTGCGTATCGTCTTTATATTTCATGCGCTTAGGAATATCTATTTCCAGCCCGCCAATCTCGTCGATGCATTTCACCAGCCCTTGCAGGTTTAAAACGATATGGTGGTCTATAGGCACATGCAGGAGCCTGTTCACTGTGGCGCTGGCCAGCTCAGGTCCGCCTATGGCGTTGGCGGCGTTTATTTTCTGGTGCCCGTGCCCGGGAATGAGCACATTTGAATCGCGGGGAATGGAAAGACAGGTGAGCGAATTGGCGAATGGGTCGAATCGCACCAGCATCATTGTGTCTGAGCGTCCGGTAAAGAGCGAGTCGTCGCCTTTTTTGCGCTTTCCTTTGCCGGAGTAAACCACATCGGTGCCCATAAAGAGCACATTTACAGGCTCGCCAAGTGAGCCGATACGCAGCATAGGCGGCAGCAGACTGGGACTTTCAAGCAAGGTGAAAACATAACCAGTGATAGCACCGACCAGGGCGCAGACTAAAAAAACTAAATACCAGTTCCGGGGACTCAAAATTGCTAACCGGGAGAAAAGCCTGGGATATTATATGGTGTATGCCTGA